>NZ_QYCZ01000003.1 GCF_003614945.1 Bergeyella cardium | reverse complement strand
TTTAATAATTAAAGGGTCTATGCCCCCTCTGACCCTACCAACAAAAAAAGGTTCTTTATCGTACGATAAAGAACCTCTTAAAATAATTATAAAAACTGGCGGCGACCTACTCTCCCGCTTACGCAGTACCATCGGCGCTAGAGGGCTTAACTTCTGTGTTCGGAATGGGAACAGGTGAGCCCCTCTGCTAAAACCACCCTAAATACCTTTATTTTAGCAGTAAAAACAACCACAAAGACAAAACCTACTATCGCACTTATAAATACCCAAACAACCAAGGCTATAAATCTACGGGTAATTAGTATTACTCGGCTATGATGTTACCACCTTTACACCTGTAACCTATCTACGTCATCTTCTCTAACGACCCTTAAAAGATGTCTCATCTTGAGGCAGGTTTCGCACTTATATGCTTTCAGTGCTTATCCTTTCCAAACTTAGCTACTCAGCGGTGCACCTGGCGGTACAACTGATACACCAGAGGTTTGTTCAACACGGTCCTCTCGTACTAGTGTCAAGCCCTCGCAAACATCTAACGCCCGCAATAGATAGAGACCGAACTGTCTCACGACGTTCTGAACCCAGCTCGCGTGCCACTTTAATGGGCGAACAGCCCAACCCTTGGGACCTTCTCCAGCCCCAGGATGTGACGAGCCGACATCGAGGTGCCGAACCTCCCCGTCGATGTGAGCTCTTGGGGGAGACTAGCCTGTTATCCCCGGAGTACCTTTTATCCTATGAGCGATGGCCCTTCCATTCGGAACCACCGGATCACTATGTCCTGCTTTCGCACCTGATCGACTTGTAGGTCTCACAGTCAAGCACCCTTTTGCCATTACACTCTACGCACGGTTACCAAGCGTGCTGAGGGTACCTTTGAAAGCCTCCGTTACTCTTTTGGAGGCGACCACCCCAGTCAAACTACCCACCACGCAATGTCCTTCCATACAGAAGTTAGGCTCCAAGTAAGCAAAGGGTGGTATTTCAACAACGGCTCCACAAACACTTGCGTGCCCGCTTCTTAGCCTCCCACCTATCCTACACATTACTTACTCAAAGTCAATACGAAGTTATAGTAAAGGTTCACAGGGTCTTTTCGTCCCATTGCGGGTAATCGGCATCTTCACCGATACTACAATTTCACCGAGCTCGTGGCTGAGACAGTGCCCAGATCGTTACACCATTCGTGCAGGTCGGAACTTACCCGACAAGGAATTTCGCTACCTTAGGACCGTTATAGTTACGGCCGCCGTTTACTGGGGCTTCAGTCAATGCCTTCGCTTACGCTAAGCACCTCCCTTAACCTTCCAGCACCGGGCAGGTGTCAGACCCTATACAGCATCTTTCGATTTAGCAGAGTCCTGTGTTTTTGATAAACAGTCGCCTGGGCCTCTTCACTGCGGCCCTCCCAGAGGAGGGCGTCTCTTATTCCGAAGTTACGAGACTATTTTGCCTAGTTCCTTAGCCACGACTCACTCGAGCACCTTAGGATTCTCTCCTCGACTACCTGTGTCGGTTTTGGTACGGGTTGCTTCACTCGCTTTTCTTGGATCCAGTTACTATACAACAACTTCGCCCGTAGGCTAGGTCTTAACTATTCCGTCAGTCTTCAGTATCCTGGCTGAACCGTCACTTTTACCGTGAGCAAGTTAGGGAATATTAACCCTATGTCCATCCACTACCCCTCTCGGGTTCGCGTTAGGCCCCGACTAACCCTCAGCTGATTAGCATGGCTGAGGAAACCTTAGTCTTTCGGTGAGCGGGTTTCTCGCCCGCTTTATCGTTACTTATGCCTACATTTTCTTTTCTATAAGCTCCACATTACCTCACAGTAATGCTTCTGCGCCGATAGAATGCTCTCCTACCGATGATTTATATCATCCCACAGCTTCGGTAATATGCTTATGCCCGATTATTATCCATGCCGAACCGCTCGACTAGTGAGCTGTTACGCACTCTTTAAATGAATGGCTGCTTCCAAGCCAACATCCTAGCTGTCTATGCAGTTCAACCGCGTTGCTTCAACTTAGCATATATTTGGGGACCTTAGCTGGTGGTCCGGGTTCTTTCCCTCTCGGACATGGACCTTAGCACCCATGCCCTCACTGCCGACCAACATTTATTAGCATTCGGAGTTTGTCAGGAATTGGTAGGCGGTGAAACCCCCGCATCCAATCAGTAGCTCTACCTCTAATAAACTATCATCGACGCTGCACCTAAATGCATTTCGGAGAGTACGAGCTATCTCCCAGTTTGATTGGCCTTTCACCCCTACCCACAGGTCATCCGAAGACTTTTCAACGTCAACCGGTTCGGTCCTCCACTTTGTGTTACCAAAGCTTCAACCTGCCCATGGGTAGATCACAAGGTTTCGCGTCTAATCCCACTAACTATTCGCCCTATTCAGACTCGCTTTCGCTTCGGCTCCGGTACTTAATACCTTAACCTCGCTAGTAAAATTAACTCGTAGGCTCATTATGCAAAAGGCACGCCGTCACAGCTTATGCTGCTCCGACCGCTTGTAGGCGTACGGTTTCAGGTTCTCTTTCACCCTTCTATTCGAAGTGCTTTTCACCTTTCCTTCACAGTACTTGTTCACTATCGGTCTTTCAGGAGTATTTAGCCTTGGAGGATGGTCCCCCCTTATTCAAACAGGATTTCACGTGTCCCGCCCTACTCTTTTATTCACTTATATATGCCTTTCATATACGGGGCTTTCACCCTCTATGGCTATCCTTTCCAGAATATTCTATTAAACATATATATGCTTTTGGGCTAATCCGCTTTCGCTCGCCACTACTTACGGAATCTCTTCGATTTCTTTTCCTCCGGGTACTTAGATGTTTCAGTTCTCCGGGTTCGCTCACCTTACGGTGTAATAAGTCTTCAACTTATTGGGTTGCCCCATTCGGATATCTACGGATCATTTCGTGTGTGCCAATCCCCGTAGCTTTTCGCAGCTTACCACGTCCTTCTTCGCCTCTGAAAGCCTAGGCATCCGCCATACGCCCTTAACGATTTCTTTCCTCTTTTAAGGTTACTCAAGCACTTATAAGTGCTCGGTTTTCTCTTTGTGATGTCTTTACCGTAAATGTCAATGATCTGTATTCTCGCCTTCCATTCTAAGCAACAGGCTGTATGCTCATACTTAGTCCCTGTTTTTCCTAAAACTTCTAGCTTATAACCCAAAAATTAAAATTCTTAATCCCTGAGCTCCTGTGGAGAATAAGGGAGTCGAACCCTTGACCTCCTGCGTGCAAGGCAGGCGCTCTAGCCAGCTGAGCTAATTCCCCGCTAAATCCTTAGTAGTCTCGGGCAGGCTCGAACTGCCGACCTCTACATTATCAGTGTAGCGCTCTAACCAGCTGAGCTACGAGACTTCATCCTAATTTTAAATCTTAAACTTTAAACTAAGCTAAAATTCCTAATCTAAAATCTCAAATCCCTCATACTAATCCTTAGGGGTTTTTTATTCTATTTTTCAATATCAACCAAAGTAAAAACTAAAGCGCTCAACTTTTAAGCAAGTCTCTTTCTTGTTTCTTTTGACGTTTAAGTCTCTAAAATGAGATGTTCCAGCCGCACCTTCCGGTACGGCTACCTTGTTACGACTTAGCCCTAGTTACTCGTTTTACCCTAGGCAGCTCCTTTGACGGTCACCGACTTCAGGTACCCCGAACTTCCATGGCTTGACGGGCGGTGTGTACAAGGCCCGGGAACGTATTCACCGCGCCATGGCTGATGCGCGATTACTAGCGATTCCAGCTTCATAGAGTCGAGTTGCAGACTCCAATCCGAACTGAGACCGGCTTTCGAGATTCGCATCACATCACTGTGTAGCTGCCCTCTGTACCGGCCATTGTATTACGTGTGTGGCCCAAGACGTAAGGGCCGTGATGATTTGACGTCATCCCCACCTTCCTCTCTACTTGCGTAGGCAGTCTCACTAGAGTCCCCAACTTAATGATGGCAACTAGTGACAGGGGTTGCGCTCGTTGCAGGACTTAACCTAACACCTCACGGCACGAGCTGACGACAACCATGCAGCACCTTGAAAATTGTCCGAAGAAAACCGTATTTCTACAGCTGGCAATTCCCATTTAAGTCTTGGTAAGGTTCCTCGCGTATCATCGAATTAAACCACATAATCCACCGCTTGTGCGGGCCCCCGTCAATTCCTTTGAGTTTCAACCTTGCGGTCGTACTCCCCAGGTGGCTGACTTATCACTTTCGCTTAGTCTCTGATCCCTAAAAACCAAAAACGAGTCAGCATCGTTTACAGCGTGGACTACCAGGGTATCTAATCCTGTTCGCTCCCCACGCTTTCGTCCATCAGCGTCAGTCTTATCTTAGCAACCTGCCTTCGCAATTGGTGTTCTAAGTAATATCTATGCATTTCACCGCTACACTACTTATTCCAGCTACTTCAAATATACTCAAGACTAACAGTATCAATGGCAGTGCTACAGTTAAGCTGCAGGATTTCACCACTGACTTATTAGCCCGCCTACGGACCCTTTAAACCCAATAAATCCGGATAACGCTTGCACCCTCCGTATTACCGCGGCTGCTGGCACGGAGTTAGCCGGTGCTTATTCATATAGTACCTTCAGCTACCCTCACGAGAGTAGGTTTATCCCTATATAAAAGAAGTTTACAATCCATAGAACCGTCGTCCTTCACGCGGGATGGCTGGATCAGGCTTCCACCCATTGTCCAATATTCCTCACTGCTGCCTCCCGTAGGAGTCTGGGCCGTGTCTCAGTCCCAGTGTGGGGGATCACCCTCTCAGGCCCCCTAAAGATCATCGCCTTGGTAAGCCGTTACCTTACCAACTAGCTAATCTTGCGCGTGCCCATCTCTATCCGCCAAAGCTTTCAATATCCCCAGATGCCCAGAAATATATTATGCGGTATTAATCTCCCTTTCGGAAGGCTATCCCCCAGATAAAGGCAGGTTGCACACGTGTTACGCACCCGTACGCCGCTCTCATTATTCATTAGCAAGCTAATAAACAACTCCCGCTCGGCTTGCATGTGTTAGGCCTCCCGCTAGCGTTCATCCTGAGCCAGGATCAAACTCTCCATTGTAAAGTTTTTTAACCTGGACTCACTCAAAGTTCTCATACTATTCGTATGTACGCTCTAGTTTTTCCTTACTTGGTTGTATCTGTTTTCTATCAATGATCTCTATTCCTTACAAATCCCAAAAACTATATCCCGTTCCAGATTTGCGAGTGCAAAAATAATACTTTTTTATTTACTAGCAAATTTTTTCAAAACTTTTTTTAAAACTTTTTTCCAAAGCCCTAAAAATCGCCCCCAAAATACCACCTATGTAGTATATAAAACCTGCCTTATATCAAATATCACTCCTGCTCCCCCCTCAATGGGACCGCAAAAATAA
>NZ_QYCZ01000002.1 GCF_003614945.1 Bergeyella cardium | reverse complement strand
ATTGAATTGAAATTTTGGATATAAAAAATATTGACTATTAACGATGATAGAAAGAAAGGAACATAGGTATGAGAAGGCGGTTTTGGTGGGATTGATTACCAGAGAGCAGGATGAAGATAAGCTGACGGAGTATTTAGATGAGCTGGAATTTCTCGCCTATACGGCAGGGGCAAGTGTGGAGAGGCGGTTTACACAGAAACTGACGCAGGCTGATTCGAGGACATTTGTGGGGAAAGGGAAAATGGAGGAAATAAGGGATTTTGTAAGGGAAAATGAGATTGGAACAGTGATTTTTGATGATGAGCTATCGCCCTCACAACTAAAAAACCTTGAAAGAGAAATGGAGGTGAAGATACTTGACCGAACGAATCTGATATTAGATATTTTTGCACAGAGAGCACAGACCTCCTATGCGAGAACACAGGTAGAACTGGCACAATATGAATACCTGCTACCAAGACTGACGAGGATGTGGACGCACTTAGAGAGGCAAAGAGGAGGGATAGGGATGAGAGGTCCTGGAGAAACGGAAATAGAAACCGATAGGAGGATTATACGGGATAGAATAGCCCTGCTGAAAGAGAAACTGAAAACGATAGACAAACAGATGGCAACCCAGAGAAATAACCGAGGGAAAATGGTGAGGGTAGCCTTAGTAGGCTATACGAATGTAGGGAAATCTACGCTGATGAATGCGCTATCAAAATCCGATGTGTTTGCTGAAAACAAACTCTTTGCAACCCTCGACACGACGGTGAGGAAAGTGGTAATTGGAAACCTGCCGTTTCTGCTGACCGATACGGTAGGATTCATTAGAAAACTACCAACGCAGCTTGTGGAGAGCTTTAAATCTACCCTTGATGAAGTGAGGGAGGCAGATTTACTGCTTCATATTGTGGATATCTCTCACGAGAGCTTTGAGGACCATATTAATTCGGTACACCAGATACTGCAAGAGATAGATGCACACCAGAAACCGATGATAATGGTCTTTAATAAAATAGATGGATTCTCTTATGTGAAGAAAGATGAAGATGACTTGACACCAGCGAAAAGAGAAAATATATCTCTGGATGAATGGAAAAAAACTTGGATGGCAAAGTCTAAATATCCAACGGTTTTTATTTCTGCACTGACGAAAGAAAACTTCCCAGAGATGAAAAAAATGATTTATGATGAAGTACACAGGATACATATCTCGCGATTCCCGTATAATGATTTTCTTTTTGAATACTTTGACGAAGAATAAAAAAAACTCAATATAATGAAACAGAAGAATAAGTGGATAACCATAACGACGGTGGGCTTTGCACTTTTTGCGATGTTCTTTGGAGCGGGGAATTTGATTATCCCTCCATTTATCGGGCTGTATACGGGTGAGGATTGGTGGCTTGGGCTGTTGGGCTTCTTTATTACGGCGATTTTTGCTCCATTTTTAGGGGTGATGATGGTGGCGGTAACGGGGAATACCTTTACTGACCTTGGGAAGAAGCTCCCCCCTGTACTCATCAACAGCCTTGCTCTGCTGATTATACTCTGTATAGGTCCTATTATCGCAATCCCCCGAACGGGAGCAACGACTTATGAAGTGGGATTTAAGCCCTTCTTCCCAGAGATGAACAGCCTTGTGTTTTCGGTTGTGTTTTTTGCCTTAGTCTTTGTGCTTTCTATCTCTAAAACTAAAATAGTAGATGTTATTGGTAAGGTATTAACGCCGTTTTTGCTTTTGGCTCTTGTACTGCTTATTCTAATGGGGGTAATGAGCCCTGTGAAGGAGCCTTTGATAGAGGGAGAATCACTAATGGAGAGTTTTAAGCTCGGTTTTACGGAAGGATATCAGACACTGGATGTGCTTGCATCTGTGATATTTGCCGGGCTAATTATCTCAGGAGTAATAAATAGTGGGTATACCACTGAACACGAGAAAACCAATATTACGATATGGGCAGGGGTGGTATCTACTGTGGCATTATTGTTTGTCTATGGGGGATTGATTTATCTTGGTGCAATGACGGATTATCAGACAGAAGGAGAAGTCGCTCGCTCGGAACTGTTGCTTTATATATCAAAATCTGTACTTGGGCATAATGGAACTTTTGTGATTTCTGTTGCGATTTCTCTCGCCTGCCTTACCACAGCCATAGCGCTTACTTCGGCTACTGGAGCATTTTTTGAGAATATCAGCAAGGGGAGGATATCGTATAGAATAGCTGTAGCGGTGTGCAGTATAGTATCATTAATCTTATCTGTAAATAGTGTGGAAGAGATTATAAACTATGCGGCAGATATATTGATATTTATCTATCCCGTAACATTTACATTGTTGCTACTGATATTGGTATTTGGCAGAAAGGTAGACTATAAGCTCCCGTATGTTTTGGGGATGCTGATGACGGCTTTATTGTCTTTGATTTCTGTTTTTGAGAATATGAAATGGGATTTTGAAAGGCTCTATCACTTGAAAAAAAGTATACCGCTGAGCTCTTATAATCTTGAATGGCTTTTGCCATCGGTTATTGCTTTTTGGGTGGGGTATATCATCTCTAAAATAAGCCAGAAATGAAAAAAGTTTCAGTGATAGTTCCTGTGTATAATGTGGAAAAATACCTTGAGAAATGCCTGAATTCTTTGGTGAATCAGAGCTTGGAAGAGATAGAAATTATTGTAGTAAATGATGGAAGTACGGATAATTCACAAGCGATAATTGATGGTTTTAATGAAAAATACCCCGATAAAATAAAATCTTTTACAAAAGAAAATGGAGGGCTGAGCGATGCGAGGAATTTTGGAATAGAAAGAGCCGAAGGGGAGTTTATCGGCTTTGTGGATTCTGATGATTATGTATCGGTTGAGATGTTTGAAGAGATGTATCATTTGGCAAAAAAGTACGATGCTGAAATGGTAATCTGCAACCTGCAAAAAGTAGATGAAAACGGAAATGTAACCCAGAAGCTGACCCAAATCCCAAATATGCCTGAGAAAATAAATTTGGAAACGGAGTTCTCTGTGTTTTCGGATTTGAGTTATTTTGCGTGCAATAAGATTTTTAAGAAAAAACTTTTTGATAATAAAAAATTTAAAAAAGGCATTCATTTTGAAGATATACAACTGATTCCACAACTTTTGCTCAGCTGTAAGACAATAGCACAGACACAGAAATATCATTATCAGTACTTGGAAAGGCAGGATTCTATTACCAAAACACATACTGAAAAAGGTTTGGATATCCTGAGAGCAGTGGAAGATGTGGAACAGACTTTTTATACATCAGTATATAGCCATAAACTAAAAGAGTTGAAAGGATTTCAAATACTCGAGGGAATATATTCTTTCTTAGCGTATTTAGCTTTTGTAAAGGATACATCTACTTACCAAAAAATGTCTTTGGAACTAAAAAAGTTTATTAAAGACAGAGGGATATCAAGGCGAGAAATCTTAGGCTACAAGCGGTTTGATACGAATTATATATTATCTTTGCCCCTTAAAAAAAAGATTTATTATTTTCTTTATTTTTTTAATCAGGAAAGGATTATAAACTTTATTTTAAAAAAGAACTAACGAATAATGCCGATTTTACACCCCGTATTTCTTATTGCTATACTTGCACTTATTGTTTTCAGTTTTATGGAAACATATGCCAGTGATTATAAGAATTATAAAGGAGTTTGGGTAGTGATAGTGTTTCTTATTATACTCTCAGGTTTAAGGGAAGATGCGGGGGCAGATTATGGTGTTTATGCTATAATGTATAGAGATTTTGGTGTAAGCATAGATTATTCTGAACTTCTTGAAGGGGCATTGTTTCGTGAGAATAAATTACCAATAGAGTGGCTTTATTCAGTTATAGGGAAGGTCTTTTTTTCTTTTGGATTGCCCTTTTTTATTTTTACACTCTTTCTTGCAATTGTATCTGTTGGAATTAAATACCTTGCATTTGAACAATCAGTAGTATACCCAGCGCTGAGTATGTTGCTTTATTTATTTCCGTCTTATTTTACAGGAGATTCAGGACATATGAGGCAGGCTTTTGCTATGGGGATATTGATGTTTTCATTTCTTTTCATTAAAAAAAGAAATCTATTGATGTTTCTTATAATGGTGTATTTAGCGATGGGATTTCATAAATCATCGGCTGTTTTTGTTTTGGCTTATTGGATTGCTATTGTGCCTATGAATAGAATAACATTATTGGGTATGGTACTCATAAGTGTTTTGTTATCTCCATTTCAAATATATAATTATATCTCTATTTTTGAAAGTTTAGCACCTGTTGAAGTATATTCTGGTTTTTCAGCATATTCTACAATTGAAGGAGATACATCTACAATTAAATTTACAGATTTAATAAGTATAATGTATATGTTTTTTGTGTATTTCTATGATAAAGATGCTTGTAAGCAAATTCCTTATTATGAATATATGAGAAATATTGGAGTGTTTGGTATTTGTTTGTATTTTATATTTAGAGGAAGTCCTATATTTTCAGGGCGATTGGCTGCTATATATTTAGTGTTTATGGTAATGGTAATCCCTAATATAATTGCAGCAATAAAAAATTTACAATTAAGAAGAGGTTTACACTTTATTGTTATCGCGTATGTTGTATTCTATTGTATTGTATATACAGTAATGCAAGGGCAGAGAGCAGGTTTTACGATTGAGCATTATAGAAATTATTTGTGGTAGATTTAGTATAATGGATAAAATAGAAATCATATTAAATAGTATAGGGATATCGATTTTTTATATAAAACTCATACTGAGTTTTATATTGTCTTTTTTGATATGTTTTGTATCAATACCTACAATTATTAAAATATCCCGAAGGAAAAACTTAATGGATGAACCTGGGGATAGGAGTTCACATCTTAGAAAGATACCGAATTTAGGAGGAGTAGCTTTGTTTCTTTCAATAGCTGTATGTGCTTCTGTTTTTGCATACGAACTTTTTGATTTGTACAAATTTTTATTTGCATCCTTGGTGATACTCCTCTATATTGGGGTGATGGATGATATAATGGTTCTAAGAGCATATAAAAAACTCTTAGTACAGGTTATCGTTTCTGTACTAATTGTTATTGGCTCAGATGTTCGGATACGGAGCCTGTTCGGTGTTTTTGGAGTTTATGAATTGAATTATTTTTTAAGTGTTGTTTTTAGTGTCATTACCTTTATTATTCTTATAAATGCTTTTAATTTAATAGATGGCATAGATGGATTAGCGGGTGCTTATTCTGTTCTCTGTAGTTTATTCTTTGGTGTGAGTTATTACAGATTAGGGGTGTATAATTATCCATTAGTGATATTGTCAGTTATCATTATCGGAGCTGTATTGGCATTTTTATATTATAATTTATCGCCATACAGGAGTATCAGGATTTTTATGGGAGATACGGGCTCAATGATTTTAGGTTTTTTACTCGCGTTTACTGCTATATGCTTTATTGATATTTTTATTGATAAGGACATACGATATTTACCTCGTTATCATCTTAATTCAGCCCCAGTGGTAGCTGTTGCTATTCTTATTTTGCCGATTATTGATACCTTAAATGTGATTATTATTCGATTATCTCAAAAAAAATCTCCATTTGAAGCAGATAAAAACCATATTCATCACAGGTTATTGGCTTTGGGGATTAGTCATAGAAGAGCGACATTTTACATCATATCCTACTATTGTTTTATAGTAGGCATAACCTATTGGCTCAGACATTTGGAAAATAATTTACTTTTATCCATTATCGTGATATTGGGCTTTATTGGGGCTTATATACCTGTATGGCTTTTGAAATTAAAGAAATGATAAAATAATTATATTTTTGCAAAATAAATTTTAACTGATGAATATAAAACATCTACTATTTTACACTTTTATACTCACTGTACTTACTTCTTGTATAACGACTAAGGATATAAAATATCTTCAGCCTAATGAAAATTTGGTAATCAATGAAGAAGGTCTTGTTCCGTACAATATACAGGAGTATAGAGTTACTAAAAATGATATTTTTAATCTCAATATTGTCACCACCTCAAAGGGAGATGCAGCACAGTTTTATTCTATGTTTAATACTTCGGGAGGGATAAATTCTGGGAATAGTGTAAATCAGGTTTATAACAATAATAACGCAAATGATAATGTTAGATTTTACTTTAATGGGATAAAAGTAGATTCTAATGGTGAGATTTATATACTTGGTATAGGCTATTTAAAGGCTGAAGGAAGAACCATTGAAGATATTAGAAATGAAATTCAGCAAAAGGTAAATGAAAACTTTTTAAAAGATAAGACGGATGTTCGTTTAAATCTTGATGGGATAACTTATTATGTATTAGGAGATATTGAGACAGTAGGTGTTTCAGGTAAAAAGACAGCTTATACACAAACACTTAGTATTACAGAAGCGCTTTCTCTTGATGGAGGGCTTAATAGAACGGTGGATAAAAAGGATGTCATTATCCATAGAAGGTATCCTGAAGGAATTAAAATTGTTAAACTGGATCTTACACGAGAGGATGTTATGAACTCTCCATACTACTGGATTCAAAATGGAGATATGATATATCTCAATACTCGTAAGAAAAGCCTTAATGGCTTTGGTAAAGACCCTCTTAATACTTTGACGACTGGTGTTACTTTGCTTACTACAGCATTATCTGTTTATTTATTAATTTCCAGACTTTAAGATTGTATGATTCCTAATAAAGAAACGAATAAGAAAGGAAATAATGAAAATGCCAGCCAGGAGAGTATAGCTTCTTTTTCCTTATTTGATGCTGGTCTTTTCATTCAGAAACTTATTAGAAATTGGTATTGGTTTGTTTTTATGTTTGGGGTAGGTTATGTTATTGCCTATGTATATAGCCGATACTTTACTCAGAGGATATATGAGTCTAATCTATCGCTGAGTATGTCCAGTAATGCAACCAGCTATTTTACACCAAATCAGTCTATCAACTTTATTTGGGATCAGCGCTCAAATAGTGATGGCTTGTTCTTAAAGAAGATGATTCTTTCCCGCTCACACAATGAGTATTTGGTAAAGAAATTAGATTTGTTTGTTAATTATTCTACCAAAGGGGTGATTAAGGAAACCTATTTAGACAAGTATGATTCTCCTGTCTTTATAGAAATTGATAGAGACTATCCTCAGCAGCTTGATTATCCAATTACTCTTTTGCCAAAGGGGAATGATCAGTATGAAGTAACTTTTCCAGAGGAAGGCTTTAGCAATTATCTCTATAATTATAAGAATGAGACTTTTGTTTCTGTACCAGAATATCCTGTTCCCCAAAATAAATTAATCAAAGTAGGTCAGTGGTATACAGCTCCGAACTTTAAGTTTAAGTTGGTAAAGAATCCTGTAACACCAGCCATCGGTGTAGATAATATCATTATTAAGCTAAGCTCGGTTAATGCAGCGGTACAATCTATCATTGCGACTACTTCTGTAAAGTTTGATGAAGAGCTAAACAGTGTTGTTATTATTTCAAAGAGAGGATATAATTTAAATGGGACAGTTCAGTTTCTCAATACTACAGTAGAAGAGCTTATAAAGAAGAGGCTGGAAGATAGAAATACGGTAGACCAAAATACCGTAAAGTATCTTACAGTGAATTTAGAGCGTGTTAAGAAACAATTAGACTCTGCGGCTACTAAACTCAATGATATTAGACTGAAAGAAGGTATTTTTAATCTTGAAGAAGGAGATACAAGAATTTGGGGTAGCATTACAGACCTTGAAAAGAAAAAAGTAGATATTCAGGATAAAATAAAAACACTTAATAATATTAAGAGAACCTTGATGTCTTCTAGTCTTGATAATCTGATAAGCCTTAGGTCTGCGGGAATAGATGATAGTTCGTTTTCTACCACAGTAAGTGAGCTAAAACTCCTCTACATTAAAAAGAGGGAGATGGAGTCTATATATACTCCACAATCTGAGGCTATGAAAGAGATTAATCGCCAGATTAATGATATAAAGCTCGGTTCTCAGGCTAATCTCCAAAGTTATTACGATGATTTTTATAAGGAGCTGAATGAAATTAATCAGAAAATAAGTCAGGCAGAAAATTCTTTGGTCAATCTTCCAGAAGGGCAGAGGCGCTATTTTGATGTTAAAAGGGGATATGATATTATAGAAAATACTTATAGTCTTCTCCTTACAAAGCAGGCAGAGAGCAAGATGAGAGTAGCTACAAATCGTTCAGATTTAAATATAATAGACCCAGCTAAAAACCTGGATCAAGGTCCAGTAGCTCCTAATATTTCCAATATCAAGAATATCATTATTGGGGTATTGCTCCTTATTCCTCTTCTTATCATTGTACTTAGAACATTGTTAGACAATAGAGTTATTAATATAAAAGAAGTGCTCAGAGTTACCAAAATTCCATTGCTTGGTGTTATTGGTAAGAGTTCTCACGAGAATAATCTTACGGTATTGGAACAGCCTAAATCTTCTGTTTCCGAGGCATTCCGAGGACTAAGAGCCAATTTAAGATTCCTTGTAGGTGAAGATGGCAGAGCTAAAGTAATATTGGTAACATCTTCTATTAGCGGAGAGGGTAAGACTTATACGGCTATTAATATAGCATCTGTACTGGGGCTTAGTGGAAAAAAGACTATTTTGCTCGGTATGGATTTAAGGAAGCCGAAAATATTTGGTGATTTTAAGATCGATAATCGCTATGGGCTTTCCAATTACCTCACGGGAGAAGTGGGTATGGGAGATATTATCAATAAAACTGAGATTTCGTCTTTAGATGTTATTACTTCTGGACCTATTCCGCCCAATCCTTCCGAGCTATTGATGAGCCAGAAGAATATTGATTTCATTCAAGGATTAAGGGAGCATTATGATTTTATTATTATAGACTCTCCACCTGTTGGTCTTGTGGCAGATTCATTCGAATTAATGAAATATACCGATGCTAATATCTATGTTGTTCGTCACGAATATACAGAGAAGTATATGCTCAAAATGATTACTGAAAAGTATGCGAAACACGAAATACAACATCTTGGTTTGGTATATAATGATTACCAAGTGAAGCAGGGCTATGGGTATGGTTACGGCTATGGGTATGGTTACGGCTATGGCTATTTTGATGAAGATGCAAATTATAAAGAGCCTACTCTTATTAGGCTGAGAAATAAGATAAAATCAATACTACGGAAGTAGATTGTAAAAAAGTCCTTTAAAATTTCTAAAGGACTTTTTTATTAAACAGTATTTCTATTATTAGTTGAGAGAAATAGAACTCGGTTTTAGAATAAAAATCAGCAAAAGGCGTTTAGATTTAAATTTATGGGTTTTTATTGGCTTTTAACTAAGTATTATGAATTTCACTAAGGTAAAAATGTTTTATATTTGCACAAACTTTGGAAAAGTGTCTATCAGACCGATGTTTAGTAAAATAGTACTTGTTGTAATGGCAACTTTTTTTAGCTTTCTCTCTTTCGGGCAGCGCCACGAAATCGGTTTGAAATTGGGGCTAAGTACTGTGGTAGGAGATATTGGGCAGGATAATTATCAGTTAAATGCACCTGTATTCAGTAAAATTTCCAGTTATGGAGTCCCTTTCCATATAGAAGCAATGTATAGGATGAACTTTAACCCTTATCAAACACTAAGAATAGATGCAGGGTATTTTCAGGTTCAGTTTGATGATGAATATGCAGATGAAGCCTACCGAAACAAACGCAGAAAAGGCAATTCTAATAATGGAGGAAATCTTGATGTGGTTTTTGAATACAACTTTTTCCCGGTAAATAATGAGCAAAGCTCTATGCTGAGCCCTTATATCTTTGGTGGTATAGGAGGGCTTGTTACCAATACTCCTTATCTTAGGATTAAGGATAAATCTCAAGGAGCAGCAGCAGCTTCGCCAGATTTTGAAATCTATGAAACCAGAAAAGGAAAATTCATAATGTCTATACCTTTTGGTGTAGGGATTAAATATAAGTTTCACTATAACTGGGCTGCTTCTGCAGAAGTGAAATTCCGACCAACTTTCTCAGATGGAATAGATTATAGTACTTTAAGCAGAAAAGATGTAGGCACAGTTTTTAATAATGAACTGAGAAAAAAAAATCCTAAGGTTTATGATGAAGCTATTGATAAGGAAGTAGAAAAATATATGAAAGACAGAAATATAGGAAATACAAATTCTAATGACTGGTTAAATAGCGTAATGATAGGGCTTAGCTACTCCTTTGGCAGACCGCCGTGCTATTGTGATTAATGGATAATGTTTCAATGAAGTACAGGAATGAAATCATATAAAGAAATTATAAACCCTGAAAAACTCCCACAGCATGTTGCTATTATTATGGATGGTAATGGCCGATGGGCAAAGTCCCGTGGCGAAGAGCGTACTTATGGTCATCGCAATGCGATAGATGCTGTGAGGAATGCTATTAATGCTTGTAATGAAGTTAATATCCCTTATCTTACACTCTATACTTTTTCATCCGAAAACTGGAATCGTCCAGATGATGAGGTCAGTACTTTGATGAGCCTTCTCTCAGAGACCCTTCTTACCGAGGCAGATGAAATTTTTACAAAAGGGCTTAGAATGCATATGATAGGAGATATTTCCCGGCTTCCAGAATTAGTGAGAGAGCAGCTTTTAAATGTGATAGACCTTACTAAGAATAATACAAAAGGCAATCTTATTCTCGCGCTTAACTATGGCTCCCAAAGGGAAATTTTAAAAGCAGTAAAAGAGATTTCGCAGGAAGTAAAAGACGGTCAGCTACAAATAGAAGATATAACAGAAGCCGTTTTTGAGAAGCATCTTTATACAAAAGATTTTCCACCAGTAGATTTAATGATACGAACCAGTGGAGAAGTTAGGATAAGTAATTTCTTGCTTTGGCAGTTGGCTTATGCAGAACTTCAATTTTTGGATGTCTTATGGCCAGATTTTTCCAAAGAAGATTTTTTTAAATGTATTGTAGACTACCAGAAAACAGAGAGACGATACGGAAAAACAAGTGAGCAGATAGCTCTTAGTAATTAATATTTAAATTGATAGAAAATTTATAATTTAAAGAGAAAGCTGAAAAGTCTAAGACCAACAGCAGACAGCAAATAATAAATAATGAAACTGAAATTCATACCGATTGTAATGTTTGTAGCTACCGCTCATTTCTATGGGCAGGTTACTCAGCAGCAAAAAGATACTCAAACAGCAGAGACCTCTGCATATACTGATAATCAGAGAGAGGTTTATTACCTGAAAGATATTGTAATTGATGGAGTGAAAAAGTATTCTCCAGCTCAAATCTTGCGTTTTACAGGTCTTAACAAAAACGAACAGATAGAAATTCCTGGGTTAAAAATCAGCAATGCAATAAAAAAACTTTGGGATACAGATAATTTCTCAGAGGTAGAGGTTTATGTTCTCAGTGTAGAAGGCGATCAGGTTATTCTTCGTTTCAATCTTCAGGATTTAAAAGAGCTGGGAGAGGTAGATGTTATAGGGAAAGGTATTGGTAAATCCAAAAAGGAGAAAATTATTAAGGATAATGATTTAAAGCCAGGAAAGAAAGTTACCAATAACTTGATTTCAACCCTTAAAACAAAAATTCCACAGGAATATATTAATAAAGGCTTTGCCGATGCAAGCGTAAGGATTACAGACAAACCTAATGCTGCTAATGAAAGTATGGTAGATTGGACGATAGAAGTAGATAAAGGCAAGCGTATAAAAGTAGCTAAAATAACTTTTGAAGGTAATCAAGCGATTTCTTCTAAAAAATTGAGAAAAAAGGGCTTTAAAAATACCAAACAAAAGAGATTCGGTATTGGTGGAATCTTCAAACCATCCAAGTTTATAAAAGATAAGTACGAGGAAGATAAAAAGTCTTTAATCTCCTATTATCAGTCTCTTGGGTATAGAGATGCGAGGATTATTTCAGACTCTGTATGGAGAATGCCAAAGAAAGATTATCAAATCAATATCAAACTTAATGAAGGTAAGAAGTACTATATCGGAGATATCAGCTTCTTAGGAAATACAACCTATTCTACTGAGGTTCTTCAAAAGATTTTAGGTTATAAAAAAGGAGATATATACGATGCTGTAGGCTTTAATAAAAAAGTAGGTGAAGATGGCGGTAAGGAAGACGACTCTGATTTAAAGTCGCTTTATCTTAATAATGGTTTTCTTTTCTCAAATGTAACTCCAGTCGAGAAATCCGTTTCTGGAGATTCCATCAATTTAGAAATAAGAATTAATGAAGGTGAAAAAGCCAGTTGGAATAAAGTCTCCTGGTCAGGAAATACCGTTACTCACGACCATGTAGTGCTCCGCTCTCTTTATACTCGTCCAGGGGATTTATTCTCAAAGTCTGATATTAAAAGAACCTATTATACTTTGGCTGGTAGTCAGTTCTTCGACCCTCAGCAGCTCAATCAGCAAGTAACCCCTAATCCGCAAAGCAATACTGTGGATATTCACTGGACGCTTGCAGAGAAAGCCTCTTCACAGATTCAGCTTCAGGCGGGCTATGGTGGCAGCACCTTTATTGGAACTTTGGGGCTTACCTTTAATAACTTCTCACTGAGAAATTTCTTGAGATTAAAGAAATTTAATCCCGTTCCTCAAGGTGATGGTCAGGTATTCTCTGTTACAGCTCAGGTAGGGCAGTTCTTCCAGAATTATGCGATTTCTTTTGTAGAGCCTTGGCTCTTTGGTAAGCGCCCTTCGGCTTTATCGTTTGGTACCAACTATTCCCGTGTAAAGGCTTATGTGGATAATTATGGTACCGTAGGAAATCTTAATATATTCTCTGCAAGTACAGGGCTTAATAGACAGCTCAACTGGCCAGACAACTGGTTCTCTCTCTATACGGGCATCCAGTATCAGAGGTATCAGTTTGATAACTACCCTTTCCAGTTTGGTTCTACTACCGAGAATTATGGCTCTGCTAATAACTTCTCATTCAATATTGGGCTCAGTAGAAATTCCGCAGGACTTGACCCTATATTCCCTACCCAGGGTTCTAATATAGAGGCGAGTGTTAAATTCACCCCACCATATTCTTTGTTTAGCAATAAAGATTATGATAAGATGACGCCTACCGAGAAATACAACTGGATGGAGTTCTATAAAGTAAAATTAAAAGCAGAAACATATAATACCGTAGTAGGAAAACTCGTTTTAAGAAGTACTGCTGAAATGGGCTTTATGGATGGATATACAAAAAAACTCGGTGCTCCACCATTTGAGAGATTCTATATGGGAGGTACAGGGCTTTTCAATGGACGATATGACGGCCGCGAGCTCATCCCGCTTAGAGGTTATGAAAACGCTTCTACTACAGGCTATGCGATGGGTACCAGAGGTTCTACCGATATCACTCCTTATGGTGGGGGTACTATCTATAATAGATTTGCTCTGGAGCTCCGCTACCCTATCTCTCTTAACCAAACGGCAAAAATATATGCGCTTTCCTTCTTAGAAGGAGGTAATGTATGGAATACTTGGGGGCAGTATAACCCTTTCCAATTAAAGCGTTCCGTAGGCTTTGGTATTCGCGTATATATGGGCATATTTGGGCTTATCGGTTTTGATTTTGCTTATGGTTTTGATAAACCCCTCGGAGGTACTCAGCCAGCAGGATGGCAAACCCACTTCCTAATGGGACAAACATTGTAATTAAATAAATTATATATGAAAAATTTGAGATTCTTATTAATTTTTGCTTTTTTTGCATCTACATTGGCTTTCGGGCAGAAGATAGGCGTCGTAGATACTAACTATATCTTGAGCAAAATGCCACAGTATAAGGAAGCAGAAGGGCGTCTGAACAGCTTAATTCAGTCTTGGGAAAATGAGCTTCAAACCTTACAGAAGGAATATGATGACAAGAAAGCGGCTTTTGAAAATGAAAAAATATTACTCGTAGGAGAGCATCTAAAAGAACGAGAGAAAGAAGTTCAAGAGCTTGAAAGTAAAGTAAAAGATTTTATAAAAACAAGATTTGGAACCAATGGCGAAATGAGCAGTATGCGCTCTAAATTTACTCAACCTTTCCAGGATCAGATTTGGAATGCCATAAAGATGGTGGTAGAGAAAAACAATTTAGGCGTGGTTTTGGATAAGAGTAATAACATCAGTGTTCTTTATCTTGACAAGAGGTATGATTATACCGATAAAGTTTTGGATGTCCTCTTGAAGAGAAATGCAAAGCCTGAGAAAGCAAAAAAGGAAACAAAAACAACGATTAAGAAAAAGTAATTAATTTAAAATTTTAATACATTATTATATTATGAAACAACTAAGCGTATTATTCTCTGCAGTAGCTCTATTCATCGCTTCATCTGCAGTAAAAGCCCAGAAAGTAGCACATCTCGATGTAAATGCTGTTCTTAGCCTGATGCCAGAAAAGAAAAAAGCAGATGAGAAATTAGAGGCTTTTTCTAAAGCTAAAGGTGCAGAAATCGAAAAGCAAGCTCAGGCTTGGCAGGCAGAAGTTGCGAAATATCAGCAAGGGGCTGCTAAGCTGACCGAAGCTCAGAGAAAAGCAAAAGAAGAAGAGCTTACGAAAAAGCAACAAAACATCCAAGGGATGCAACAAGCTGCTCAAAAGGATTTAGCTGAAAAATCAGAAGCAGAATATGCTCCGATTGAAAAGAAATTCCAAGAAGCAGTAAACAAAGTTGCAAAAGCAAACGGATGGGATTATATTCTCGATGGAAACTCTTCTCTTTTCATCTATAAAGCAGGACCAGATGCTACTGCGGCAGTGAAAAAGGAACTTGGACTTTAATTCATTTTGAAAATATATTTAATTAAGTACCACTATCGGAAGATAGTGGTTTTTTTATGAATGGGAGATTTATCTTTTTTTGTGTTGAGAAAGGAGATTTATTAAACCGACTGCCTAAGAGCTTCTATCTCGTCGCGGATTTGTGCAGCAGTGATGAAGTCAAGATTTTTAGCTGCGGTTTCCATTTCTTTTTGCTTTTTAGCTATGATTTTTTCTACTTCCTCTGGGCTGAAATTATTTTTAGTTTCAATTGCTTTTTTCAGAATTTGTTTTTGGGTATAGGCTTCGCTTGGGAAATCTTTGGTACGCCCTACGAGTGCTTCCGAAATCTTTTTGTTGAGCTGCTTTGGCACTATATTGTGCTCTTCGTTATATTTCTGTTGTTTTTCTCTGCGGTAGTTGGTTTCATCTATAGTAATGCGCATAGAGTCTGTGATCCTGTCTGCATACATAATCGCTTTACCATGAATATTTCTCGCAGCACGCCCTACGGTTTGTATCATTGAGCGGCGAGAGCGGAGGAACCCTTCTTTATCGGCATCCAATATGGCGACGAGGGATACTTCAGGGAGGTCAAGTCCTTCGCGGAGGAGGTTTACCCCCACTAAAACATCAAAGAGCCCAAGTCTGAGATCTTGCATAATTTGTATCCGCTCCAGAGTTTCCACATCAGAGTGAATGTATCTAGTTCTAATGCCTACTTTGGTGAAGTATTTCGTGAGTTCCTCTGCCATTTTCTTAGTAAGTGTAGTTACCAGCACCCGCTCATCTTCTTCGGCTCTTTTCTGTATTTCTTCTATGAGGTCATCTATTTGATTATGGGTAGGCCTTACTTCTATAACTGGGTCTAGCAAGCCTGTGGGGCGGATGATTTGCTCAATATACTCACCCTCTGTTTTGTTGAGCTCATAGTCAGCAGGAGTGGCAGAAACATAAACCACCTGATTTTGCATAGCTTCAAACTCATCAAATTTTAATGGGCGATTATCCAGTGCGGCGGGCAATCGGAAACCATATTCTACAAGAGATTCTTTTCTGCTTCTGTCTCCTCCATACATTGCGTGTACTTGGGGTATGGTTACATGGCTTTCGTCGATGACCATCAGATAATCATCAGGGAAATAATCAAGCAGACAGAAGGGACGGGAGTTGGGCTCGCGGCGGTCAAAGTATCGGGAGTAGTTTTCTATACCTGAGCAGTATCCTAGTTCTTTGATCATCTCTAAGTCGAGCTCGGTTCGCTCTTTCAGCCTCTTGGCTTCTAAGGGTTTTTCTATACTGCTGAAGAAATCTACTTGTTTTACGAGGTCATCTTGAATATTTCTGACCGCCTCAGCTATGGTTTCCTTTGATGATACGAATAGATTGGCGGGATAGATTCTGATTTGATCAAAATGAGAAGTTACATTCCCCGATGCAGGGTCAAAGGTTTGGATTTTCTCTATTTCATCTCCGAAGAACTGTACCCTTACAGCATTGTCTGCATAGGCAGGGAAGATATCTACCACATCTCCCTTTATACGAAAGGTACCTCTTTGAAATTCATTTACTGATCTTGAATAAAGAGCATCAACAAGTCGATGTAAAAGATGAGTTCGCGTAATTTTATCTCCGAGGGATATTTCTACCAGTGACTTATGAAATTCTGTAGGGTTCCCAATGCCATAAATACAAGATACAGATGCCACGATGAGAACATCTCTTCTACCAGAGAGGAGGCTTGCCGTAGCGGAGAGTCTTAGTTTCTCTACTTCTTCATTTATACTTAAGTCTTTCTCTATATAGGTGCCTGTGGAAGCGATATACGCCTCTGGCTGATAATAATCATAATAGGAAACGAAGTATTCCACTGCATTCTCAGGGAAAAACTCCTTAAACTCCATAAAGAGCTGTGCTGCGAGGGTTTTATTATGAGCCAGAACAAGGGTAGGCTTTTGTATGTTCTGAACCAGATTGGCGATGGTAAAGGTTTTCCCAGAGCCCGTAACTCCGAGTAGGGTTTGGTATTTCTCGCCTCTTTCTATGCCTTCGGTGAGTTTTTTTATGGCTTGAGGCTGGTCGCCCGTTGGTTGATATTCGGATTTTAAATGGAATTTCATAGCTGCAAAATTAGTCTTTTTTATGCTGAGAAATCCTTTTTTATCTTTGTGAAAAGTTTTAGGAAAATGTCTCAGAAATTTCAAGAATTAATAGAATCTGACCGCCCAGTACTTATAGATTTCTTTGCTAGTTGGTGCCAGCCGTGCAAGGTGCAGTCGTCCGTCCTCAATTCTGTAAAAGAACTCGTAGGTGCAGCAGCGAGGATTGTAAAGATAGATATTGACCAGTATCCTAATATCGCTAATGAAAACGGTGTGCGTTCTGTGCCTACGCTTATGCTCTATAAGAAAGGCGAGCTCCTGTGGAGAGGCAGCGGAGTATATGATGTAAATACCCTAACTAATCTTATACATCAATATTCTGATGATGATAATGAATAGCAAGAGCTGTTAAAAAATATTAAAGGATTTTAATTATTTGTATCGCTATATAGGGGATTATAAGGGTGATTTTTTTAACAACCTCAGTGTTCGCGTTAAAATTTGTTAAAAATCCTTTGTCGGAAACCAATATTTCTATGTCTGAGAGGTGCTTTGGCTAAATTTGTCCCATTATTTAATTAAAAAAGCACTCAAAACCCAAAATAAAAATTAGAATGAAAAAGAGTTTTTTAGTATATATAGTAGCATTGGTATCTGTATTAACTTTGGAGTCGTGTGTATCTAATTATGTAGTATCTACTCCTATCCCTTACAAACAAAACACTAAACTTGCTACTATCCCTAACAAGAGTTTAAATTTTGCTAAACAATCTCTTAATAACAGAAACTCCCTTGATGCTGTTCTTGCAGGTATTGATAAGGTAGAAAAATCCTTTGAAGAATCTAAACTTCAGGAATACAATACTAAAATAAACGCTCTCTTAGCCGAAGCAGAATCTTACCTTGGTACGCCTTACAGATTTGGAGGGATGAGCAGAAGAGGAATAGACTGCTCTGGTTTCGTTCTTTCTGTTTTTGGTGCTGCTATGGGAATTCACCTTCCGAGAATCGCCGCTTCACAGGCGGGAGAGGGAGAGAGTGTAAACAAAGACGAACTCAAAAAAGGAGACCTCGTGTTCTTCTCTCAAGGAAGAAGGATTTCACATGTAGGTATCGTTCATAATGTATCTGAAGAGGGGGTGGTAACTTTCATCCACGCATCTTCATCCAAAGGAGTGTCTTATGCTACCCTAAGCGATAAGTATTGGAGCCCAAGATTCAGATTTGCAAAGAGGATAGTAGATGAGAACAATGTTTTTGATATTACTCATCCTGCAACTGATACCTATGCACAGAATTAATCAATTGCTTTCATATAGTTTTTAAGATCTGCTTCCTTAGGAGGCAGATTTTTATTTATATGAGAATCTGGAAATCATCAGCATCATTTAGAAAACCGTACTTTTCTCTAAATGCTTTGAGCTTTTGCAGGTCAATTTCAGCGATGACTTGGCTTCCTTCTTTCCGAGACACAATACTCCCATCGGCAAAGAAACAGTTTGAGCTCTCTTCGTAGTAGAGGTTGTTACCATCGGTTCCAATTCTATTGAGCCCAAAGACATACGAAAGGTTTTCTATTGCTCGTGCTTTTAGAAGGGAGTGCCACGCATTTATTCTTGCCTGTGGCCAGTTGGCTACATAGAGGATTACATCATAGTCTCCCTTATTTCGCGAGAATACAGGAAATCTCAAATCATAGCACACCAAGAGCAGAAATCTCACACCGAGATATTCTACAATCATTCTGTCTTTCCCTTTAGAGTAGATTTTATCCTCACCCGAATAGCTGAATAAATGCCTCTTATCATAGAACGAATACTCCCCATTAGGATAGATGAAATAAAATCGGTTATAAAACAGTCCTCTTTCAGCTACTGAAACACTCCCTGCTATGGCGATATTTCGTGCTTTGGCAAGGGATTGCATCCAGTGGAGGGTTTCGTTTTTATTATCAGCTATATCTTCTACCTGCATACAAAAGCCTGTGGAGAACATCTCGGGGAGCAGGACTAAATCTGTCTCAATACCCTTAAGTTCTCTCTCTATCTTTCGGAAATTTGCCTCTGGCTCTTTCCAGATAATATCCATAGTAAGCCCTGTTATTCTCATTTTTTTTCCTTGTTGATGATAGCAAATATAGCCTTTTAAATCAGCCTCAATAAAATATCCACTCCCTCACATCTTTCAAGAAGACCAAGAGAGCAGATATTAATACTTTTCCTAAGAACTGTTTATTTTATAAAGTAGCTGAGGGCGATTACGGTACCTAGATGACTTCCTTCGTGTGATACATTAAATTCAATAGCGTCTTCTGCATTGTGAAGCGGAAAATTAATACCCGTTACATAATCGGTATAGCCCTTAAAAAGTCCATTTTTATAATCTACCTCCATTTTTTCCTGCGTACTTATCATCAGCTCCTTGATGAGTTCTATCTCTTCCAAGCTCGGGATACTTTCATCGGGAGCTGTACCCTTGCGGTATTTTGTGATAAAATCCTCGTCCACATACATTGGAAGTCCACTATTGAAATAGCAATACAATTGCTGGGTAACGATGATATGCCCCGCATTCCAAAGCAAATTGTTCTTAAACCCCGCCGGGATGAGGGCCAATTGCTCAGGGCTATACTTACTGAAAAACTGCAAATGTCGTTCTCTTAAGCATCTGTGCAGTTTAAAAATAGAATCGTTTAGCATTTTTTTAGTTTTTAATGGTTAAATACCTAATTTTTTCTTCAATTCTTCTAAAAGATAAGCTTTTAGTTTGGAACTTCTTAGTTTTTTTCAGATACTACAAATATAGAAATTTTATCACCTTCTTTCTTTGGAAAAGTTGGAATAAAATAACAGAGTAAAAGAATAAACAGAGATGATATCTTTTTCAGAAAGGTGAAAAACAAATATTGGGGGCTTTGCCCCCAATATTCCTATTAAATTTATTATAAATTAAAATTTATACCCTACACCTACCATAAACAGGCTTGGGCGAGCATCGTATTGTACTTCGTATTCTTGTCCGCTCACAACATGTTTATCAATAAAGTTTCTCTGATCGTTAGAGAAAGCTCCCTCGTAGCGAGCATTGATGATAAAGTCGCTCAACTGTACCTGTGCACCAAATTGATAACCTACGGTAAAGTCTTTGGTAGCATGCTCTTTGAAGTTTTGGTAAGACTCTTTCGTACTGAGGTTATAGCTTGCTACAGGTCCTAAAAAGAGACTCGCAGTATCTCCCAACAGTTTATAACCTACAAGTACTGGGACATCTATACGGTTGCTTTTCGCTTTTAGAGAAGTCTTCGTATTTTCGTCTGTAAATTCATTCTTGAAAGACGTGAAATAGAGCTCTGGCATTACATAAAATGCTCCAGGAAGATCTACTTTCGCTGAAACGCCGACATTGTAGCCTACAGAGTTAGAGCCTTTCTTATCGTAGGCTTTAAGCCCTGCATCTTTTAGAGATTTCCAAGAACCAGAGCTTGTTGGGAAGAGCAAGTGTGCTTTTCCTGCAAATGATACCTGCGCACTGACTAATGCTGATAGTCCTATGAGTGCTGTGCTAATTAATTTTGTCATCTTTTTTAGTTTTAATGTTTTCTAATGTCTTGTTGTTTTTTATCAAATAATCTCGTAGTTCTTTGAAGATATCAGAAGAATAAACGAAATCTATCAGGTGTTTATTGTCTGCATTGATGAGAATGTCCTTGTTTCCTTCCCATTCCTTCACTCCAAGACGGAGATATACAATTTTCTCGCCAATCGTCATCACCGAGTTCATATCGTGGGTATTGATAATGGTTGTAGTGTTATATTCCTTTGTGATTTCAGAGAGTAAATCATCAATTACCTTTGAGGTATAAGGGTCTAATCCAGAATTGGGTTCATCACAAAAGAGATACTTGGGATTATTCACAATGGCACGGGCTATTGCTACCCTTTTTTGCATCCCTCCAGATATTTCTGCTGGGAATTTTTTTCCAGCATTCACCAGCTGTACCTGCCCCATTACTTCCTTCACTCGCTTTTTCTTTTCTGTAAAAGTAAGATTGGTAAACATATCGAGTGGGAACATAATATTGTCCCGAACCGTCAGCGAGTCAAACAGCGCACTCCCCTGAAATACCGTCCCAATCTCTGAGCGGAGAATCTGCTTCTGCTTAGGCGTCATTTTAGAAATATCCCTACCATCAAACAAGATAGTCCCACTCGTGGGCTCATAGACATTGAGCAGGGACTTTAAAAAAACCGTCTTCCCCGAGCCACTTTGCCCAATAATAAGATTGATTTTACCTGTATCAAATGTAGTAGAAACGCCTTTCAGGATTTCCGCGCTATCAAAACTCTTCCTTAAATCTTGTACTTCAATCATTGCTTAGCTTAAAATCATTTGTGTTAATAACAGCTCTGAAATAATGATGAAAACCATCGTCCAAACCACTGCCTGAGTACTTGCTCTACCTACCTCAAGCGAGCCACCTTTTACCGTATAGCCAAAATAGGCAGGCACCGTAGCGATAATAAAGGCAAACACTACCGTTTTAATAAAAGCATAATAAGTAAATAGGTTTGGCATATACATTTGTATCCCTGTGATGTACTCGGCATCCGTCCAGTTGCCTGTAAGCACGCCAGCGATATAACCACCGCCTATACCCACTACAATACTTATCGCAATAAGCACAGGATTAAAGATAATACTCGCAATAATCTTCGGGAGGATTAAGTAATTGGATGAATTTACCCCCATAATATCCAAAGCGTCTATCTGCTCCGAAACCCTCATTGTACCAATACTTGAAGCAATGTATGAACCCACTTTACCCGCCAAAACAAGACTGATAATCGTGGGAGAGAATTCTAAAATAAGCACTGCCTTAGTTGCATAGCCCACAAATGCCGGTGGGATGGGAAATGGAGATGCATCAAAATTGTTAAACATCTGAATGGCTACTACTGCCCCTACGAATATGGAAGTAAATACGACCAAACCGAATGAATTTACACCAAGGTCGTTGATTTCCCGCATTAGGACTTTTGCAAAAACTGCCCTTTTCTGTGGTACTTTTAGGCTCTTGCCCATTACGATGAGGTACTCACCCAAGGCGGTTAGGAATTTTCTAATCATTCCGCGAAGGTAATATATTTTTTTTTATCCGCTTCAGAATATTTAATCTATAAACTTTTGTTTCTATATTAAGAAATAGTAGTAATTTTGCCCGTCTCTATTAGACATAGGAAGTAAAAGCCAATGGATAAAAAAAATCGCCTTGAACGCCTGTTTAACCTCTTTCTGAAATCATTCTTTCAGGGCTTGCTTCTTATTGCACCTTTGGGGCTTACCATCTTTGTGGTTTTATATATAGTAACTTCCGTAGATGGGCTTATTCCCTCCATCGGAGAGCGATTTCCAGGACTTGTTTTTTTCATTACGATTATAATAACCGCCATTTTGGGTTATCTGGTGAATAGATTTGTCTTAGGGCAGTTTATTTTTAATTGGATAGACCAGCTTTTAGAGAGAACGCCAGGTGTAAAGCATATTTATACCCCAACAAAAGATGTAATGTCTTCTTTTGTGGGAGATAAGAAAAAGTTTAAAGATCCTGTTTGGGTAAAGACCAGCGAAAACCCCGAAATCTGGAGGATAGGTTTCCTTACTCAGAAAGATATGCCCATAATGGGTAAGGAAGGGCTTGTAGCGGTATATCTTCCGCATTCTTATGCCATCTCGGGCTGGGTTATCATTACCGAAATTGCAAATGTAAAACCTGTAGAGGGTATGGATGCCGCTTCTGCAATGAAATTTGCCGTAAGTGGCGGTGTAGCGGGCTTTGGAGGTGCTAATCATTAGAATTATTTTATTTTTATATATTTGAAAACTTAAACAATCATATTTATGGACATTAAAGACATACAGAATCTCATTAAGTTTGTATCTAAGGCAGAAGTTTCTGAGGTAAAGTACAAAACAAAAGATTTTGAAATCACCATTAAAACCCCTCTTGCAGGAAGTGAAGTGAATTATATTCCACAGGCACCCGTTTATCAATCTCAGATAGCCCCTGTTGTGCCAGCAGCTCCTGTTCAGGCAGCTGTACCAGTAGCAGAGCAAGCATCTTCTGAATCTGATGATAGCAATTACATCACCATCAAAGCTCCTATGATTGGTACTTTTTACAGAAGACCAGCACCAGATAAAGAGGTTTTTGTGGGAGTAGGAGATGAGGTTTCTGTTGGTAAAGTTGTCTGTGTAATTGAGGCAATGAAGCTCTTTAACCAAATAGAATCTGAGGTAAGCGGTAAAATTGTAAAAGTATTGGTAGATGATGCTACACCAGTAGAATACGACCAACCATTATTCTTAGTAGATCCGTCTTAACTCATTATTCAATGATTAAATAAGGCTTTTATCACTGTAAAAGCCTTTCATCTTTTTATTAATTAAAAAAAACAATTATGTTTAAAAAGATATTAATTGCCAATCGTGGCGAGATTGCAATGCGTATTTTGCGTACTTGTAAGGAAATGGGGGTGAAGACCGTAGCGGTATATTCTACTGCTGATAAAGACAGCCTTCACGTGAGATTTGCAGATGAAGCGGTTTGTATAGGTCCGCCAGCGAGTAAGGATTCTTACCTTAGGATTCCCAATATTATGTCTGCTGCTGAGATTACAAATGCAGATGCCATTCATCCGGGCTATGGGTTCTTATCCGAGAATGCTAATTTCTCCCGAATCTGCCAGAAGAATGGTATAAAGTTCATTGGTGCTACTCCAGAGCAGATAGAGAAAATGGGCGATAAAGCCAGTGCAAAAGCAACGATGAAAGCTGCAGGAGTGCCTTGTGTACCCGGCTCTGATGGACTTATAGATTCTTATGAAACCGCAGTGAAAATAGCAGAAAAGATAGGTTATCCTGTAATGATTAAAGCTACTGCTGGTGGTGGTGGTAAAGGGATGAGAGCCGTTTGGAAGAGAGAAGAGCTTAAAGATTTATGGGATTCTGCAGTGCAGGAAGCAGTTGCTGCGTTTGGCAATGGCGGTATGTATATGGAAAAACTCATCGAAGAGCCAAGGCATATAGAAATACAAATTGCGGGAGACCAGTATGGTAAGGCTTGTCACCTTTCCGAAAGAGATTGCTCTATCCAAAGGAGAAATCAAAAGCTGGTAGAGGAGACTCCTTCTCCATTTATGACCGATGACCTCCGCAAGAAAATGGGCGAAGCAGCAGTAAAAGCCGCTGAGTTTATCGGCTATGAAGGGGTAGGTACTATTGAGTTTCTTGTAGATAAAGACAGGAATTTCTACTTTATGGAAATGAATACCAGAATCCAAGTAGAGCATCCTATTACTGAGCAAGTGGTAGACTATGACTTGATTCAAGAGCAGATTTTACTTGCAGCAGGAGAGAAGATTTCAGGGAAAAATTACCTTCCTAAGATGCACGCTATAGAGTGCAGAATCAATGCAGAAGATCCTTATAATGATTTCCGACCAAGCCCAGGAAAAATAACCAACCTCAACATACCTGGCGGGCACGGAGTGCGTGTAGATACTCATGTATATGCAGGTTATACCATTCCTTCCAATTATGATTCTATGATTGCCAAGCTCATCGTTACGGCGCAAACCCGAGAAGAGGCTATTGCCAAGATGAGACGAGCTTTGGAGGAGTTTTATATCGAAGGAGTGAAAACCACTATCCCGTTCCACAGACAATTAATGGATAATGAGGACTTCATAGCAGGTAATTATACCACCAAGTTTATGGAATCTTTCGTTATGGATAAGGCTTATGAAAATCATTAATTCTAAATAATAAGATAATGTCAGAAAATAAAAATACACAGTACTATATTGATTTGGAAAACCAGTACGGAGCGCACAATTACCACCCGCTACCTGTAGTTTTGGAGCGTGGCGAAGGCGTTTATGTATGGGATGTAGAAGGCAAGAGATATTATGACTTCCTTTCTGCTTACTCGGCGGTAAATCAAGGACACTCCAATCCTAAGATTGTAAAGGCACTTACTGAGCAGGCACAGAAGCTCTCGCTTACTTCCAGAGCGTTTTATAATTCTAAACTCGGGGAATATGAGAAAAAGATTACCAACATCTTCGGTTTTGATAAGGTTCTCCCGATGAATTCTGGTGCAGAGGCAGTAGAAACCGCTGTGAAATTAGCCAGAAAATGGAGTTATGAGGTAAAAGGCATTTCTGAAAACACTGCCAAGATTATCGTTTGTGAAAACAACTTCCACGGGAGAACTACAACTATTGTTTCTTTCTCTAATGACCCTGATGCCAACAGAAATTATGGACCTTTCACACCAGGCTTTTTAAAAGTTCCGTATAATGATATAGAAGCATTAGAAAAAGTCCTTGCAGACGGTTCAGATGTAGCCGCATTCTTAATTGAGCCGATACAGGGAGAAGCTGGAGTATTCGTTCCCGATGAAGGCTACTTGAAAAAGGCATACGACCTCTGTAAAAAGAATAATGTCCTCTTTATTGCAGATGAGGTTCAGACGGGGATTGCAAGAACGGGTAAGATGCTCGCTTGCGACCACGAGAGCGTGAAGCCCGATATTTTAGTTCTCGGTAAGGCACTTTCTGGTGGTATGTACCCTGTTTCTGCGGTATTAGCAAATGATGAGGTGATGAAGGTCATCAAGCCCGGTCAGCACGGTTCTACTTTCGGAGGGAATCCATTGGCTTGTGCTGTAGCTTGTGCTGCACTTGATGTCATTATTGAAGATAAACTCGCGGAGAATGCACAAAAAATGGGAGAGCTTTTCCGTGCGGAGATGCAGAAAATCATCGCTGAGACTGATTTAGTAACTGCCGTAAGAGGTAAAGGCTTGCTCAATGCAATTCTTATCAATGATACTCCTGAAAGCTCCACAGCTTGGGACATCTGCCTTGCGTTGAAGGAAAATGGCTTGCTGGCAAAACCTACTCACGGGAATATCATCCGCCTTGCGCCACCATTGGTAATGAGCGAGGAGCAGTTGATGGACTGTGTAGGTATCATTAGAAAAACCCTTTTAGAGTTTAAAAAATAACAACTTTTCAATACTAAATCCTGCATCAAGACTTGTTTTGATGTAGGATTTTAGTTTATATATACTTATAAAATGATATGTCTAAAAAGCAGGTTTTCATTATCGGAGGTGGAGCAGCAGGCTTTTTCTGTGCGGCGAATCTCAGCAGAGATTTGTATCATATTACCATTTTAGAGCAGAATGCAGAGGTTTTGCAGAAAGTTAAAATCTCAGGAGGAGGCAGGTGCAACCTTACCCACGCTTGTTTTGACCCAAGGGAGCTCGTACAGTTCTACCCAAGGGGGAGTAAGGAACTTCTCAGCGTATTCAGTAAGTTTCAGCCGGCGGATACTATGGCGTGGTTTTCCGAGCGTGGGCTGGAGCTCAAAGTGGAAGCGGACAACCGCGTATTCCCAGTAACCGATTCCTCACAAAACGTAATAGACCTCCTCACCAAAGAGGCAAAGAAAAATAGCGTAGAGATAAGAACCAAAACCACCGTAAAAGACATACAATTTAAAGACGATAAATATCAAATCTCTACCAATAATGGGAGCTTTACCGCAGATAAACTCATCTACACCACTGGGAGCTCTCCCAAGTCTTTTAAGATAATACAAAACCTCGGGCATAAAATCATTAGCCCCGTGCCTTCGCTTTTTACTTTTAATATTAAAGACCCATTGCTGCAAGAGTTGGCAGGCACGAGTTTTACTAATGCCACAGTGAGCATCCCCAGCCTTGGCGCAGAGGAGAGTGGCGCCCTTCTCATTACGCATTGGGGGCTCTCAGCACCTGCGATTTTAAAACTCTCAGCTTGGGAAGCGAGGAGATTAGCAACACTCAATTACCAGTTTGAAATAGAGGTTAATTTCATCTCAATAGGCTGGGAGCAAGCAGTGGAAGATTTCATTAGCTTTAAAAACCAGAATCCCAAACGCTCTCTCCAGCAGTCTAAAATCTTTGATGTAACCAACAGATTCTGGCAGAGAATCCTTAGCATATCTCAGGTAGATGCCAGCAAGCAGATGGCGAATGTTTCTAAGAAAGAGATGGAGCGGATACTCGAAAACCTGTGCAGAAAAAGACTGAAAGTAGAGGGTAAATCTACCTTTAAAGACGAATTTGTAACCTGTGGAGGAGTAGATTTAAAGGAAATTAACTTTAAGGATATGTCCTCCAAAATCCTGCCCAACCTTTTTATTGCAGGTGAGGTACTCAACATAGACGCCCTCACAGGAGGCTTTAACTTCCAAGCCTGCTGGAGCGAAGCCTATCTAATAACCCACTCGTTAGCACAAGGAGCACCCACAGCGTGGGAGCCCCTTAGCAGGGGAGGCACTCGTTAGCACGAGGGGCTCTTACCATAAACAAACCACCCACAGCTAGCAGCTAAAAGCCAGTTGCCAGTTGCCAGTTGCCAAAAATTGCTGTAAGCAATTTTTTTATTATCTTTGAGAGCATAAAAAAACACTTAAAAAATTACTATGATGATTAAGATATATAGAGCATCTACCCCTCCCAAAATTCTTGCATAAACCCCTCAAAAATCAGCTATTATAGGTATAATGGGCGGATTTCATCTATGGATGGAGTTCGCCCGTTTTTGTGTGGTTTGGAGGGTAGCTTTCTAACAAAGGATAAGGGGGCATCGATCTAAATGATAGGGTTAGAGACCCCGCCGTTGCGGTTAAAAAAGCCCGATGACCTGGTTAGGAACCAGGAAAACGCGGTTAATAACCTAAAAGTTGATAAAAAAAACGGGATTTTTTTATTAAAACAACAATTGGCGGTTGGCTTCTAGCGATTAGCTTCTGGCTAATAGCTAATGGCCAGAAGCCAAAAGCTAATTAAATTTTTTAAATAATGAAAAAGTACATTTTATTAGTGATGTCAGCGATAGTGCTGGCGGTAGCAGTAACAAACTGCTCAAGGAATGATGATGCCCTCCACCAACAGGAGCAACTAAAGCCTCAACCCCAACCTGTGCCACCGAAAGATTATGAGCTGAGCGCAGATGGTAAGACCTTAGTACAGTGGAAAAATAAAGAGACCGCAGAGATTGATTTTAGCAAAGACCCCATCCTAAGCAAAGTAACTACAATAGCTGATCAAGTTTTTAGGGGGCACCTAAATTTACAGAAGGTAGCCCTCCCTACGAGCTTAACCAGCATTGGTAAAGAAGCTTTTGATGGATGCAGAAGTCTGAAAAGTGTACGCCTGCCAGAGAGTATTACAAAAATCGAGTACGGTACTTTTTATGGATGTGAAGCACTTACAACGATTAATCTCAATAAGGTAAAGACAATTGAGGATTTTGCTTTTAGTGGTTGTATTGCATTAGCAAATGTAGAGTTTTCCAGTATTGAGACTCTGGGAAGTTATTCTTTTCAAAAAACAGCCATTACCTCAATAGAATTTCCTAGCAGTATAGAGACTATTGGGAATGAAGCTTTTCTTCTGTGCCCAAAACTGGTAAGGGTAATCGTAAATAAAGCCGAGCCCCCTACACTAAAGATGAGCTTTGATGGTTGCCTACTTTTGAACAATATCCTCGTGCCTGCTGCTTCTGTACAGAAATACAAAGAAGCCGATGGCTGGGGTAGATATGAAGTTAAAATAAAAGCAAAACCATCTTTTACCCCAGATCATTTTGTAGGGATATGGACAGCAGAAGATGATAAAACGATTACTCTGCCTGTGTCTGAAGAAGGTAAATTTTCTTATTCGTATGAAAAGGTAGGAGACCCAAGTATTAGCGGTTCTGGAAAGGGTCATGGTGAAACAGTAATTAGTGTAAGTAGTGCTGGAGATTATTTTATCTCCATAAAACCAGAGGGTGAGTTTCGTTTTCATTATGGAATTCCTCTCTTAAATGACATGCAAGAACAGTTCAAAGAGCTTATGCAATGGGGCAAGGTGAATTGGTCTTCGAATTTAGGAGATATGTTTAACGGCTGTAGAAACCTCACCATAACCGCTACGGATATTCCCGATTTTTCTCAGGTTAAGTTTATGACTAGTATGTTTGAGGACTGTGCTCAAATTACCACCATACCCAATATAAATAAATGGAACACAAGTAATGTTAAAAGTATGACAGCTATGTTTGAAAGAGCCACTCAATTTAACCAAGATATCTCTGGCTGGAATGTAAGTAATGTTGAAAGTATGCACTTTATGTTTGAAGAAGCTAAAGCCTTTAACCAAAACTTAGGCACTTGGGTAATAACAGGAGAAGCAGACCTTGAGAATATCTTTACAAAATCAGGAATGTCTTGCGAGAGCTATAGCAAAACCCTAAAAGGCTGGGCAGAGAACCCCCAAACAGGTAAAGAAGTAAAACTTATCTCTGATAGAACCTATGGCATAGGCGCAGATACTTATAGAAACAAACTTATTAATCATAAGAAATGGAAAATCTCAGGAGATAAATATGACTCTTCCTGTAATCCAGGACTCTAAAAGTGGGCTACTCGCTCGTAGCACCACTAAAAAAAACTCAAACCTTAGGTTTGAGTTTTTTTTAATTAATATTTTAAGCTACTAAAGCGCCACTCTAATGAAAGCAGTGATTTCTGCACCTGCGTTTTTCACATACTCAGCTACTTTTAGGTCTCCATCTTTGATGTAGTTCTGGTCAAGAAGTGCTTTTTCTTGGTCAAGGGAAGTATTATCAGAGATGAATCTTTGGATTTTACCAGGGATGATTTTATCCCAGATTTGCTCAGGTTTGCCTTCTGCTTTTAGTTCAGCTTTTGCATTTTCTTCAGCTTGTTTTAGAACCTCATCGGTAATCTGTGCGTAGGAAACAAATTGAGGTACATTTTTTAATGGTCTGCCAAGACGAACCAATTCTTCGTTATCTTTTACAATAGCCGCGATTCTTGCATCGGTTTCTGCTGCTACGAACTCAGGGGAGAAATCTTTGTAAGAAAGCACTTCTGGGCTCATAGATGCTACTTGCATAGATACATTTCTTGCTACTTCAGCAGCGTTATCTACTTTTGAAGAAAGCGCTGTAATGGCTGCGATTTTATTTCCTGCGTGGATGTATGCACCGAGGAATGCTCCTTCAATCTTTTGGAAAGCACCGATTTCTATTTTCTCACCGATAACGCCAGTTTGCTCGATAAGTTTCTCTGCAACGGTGATTCCGTGGAAGTCAGACGCAAGGAAGTCTTCCTTAGTAGAGAAAGAAAGTGCTTTTTCTGCCAATTCAGAAGCGAGATTGATGAAGCCTTCGCCTTTTGCTACGAAGTCGGTCTCACAGTTTAGGGAGATAATAGCTCCTACGGTGTTGTCAGCATTTACTTTTGCGATTACTGCGCCTTCGGCAGATTCTCTATCGGCTCTGTTGGCTGCGATTTTCTGTCCTTTTTTTCTTAGGATTTCAATAGCTTTATCAAAGTCTCCTTCTGCTTCAATAAGCGCTTTTTTACAATCCATCATACCTGCACCTGTGGTATTTCTCAGTTTAGCTACATCAGCTGCTACGGGTGTATACATAATTTTTTGATATTTTATTATTAATTAAACTTAAAAGGGAAGATAAATCCCGTTTTTAGAGGCGCAAATATAATGATTTTTTTCAGTTGGAGAAAAATAGCAGAGGCTTACTTTTTAGCTATATACTATTAAAGAAGATAGCATTAGTCTTTTCATCAACTATAAATACTTTAACTAGCATTCTTGCGTTTGTAATCCATCAATCTTATCCTATGAAGAGAAAAATATTTTCATTAGTACTGTTTTCTATGGTAATGATCTGCTTTGGGCAGGTGAGTTCTGCACAGATAGAGCATTCCACCGATATAAAGCAAATAGCAGAGTACATAAAGCAAAACCCAAACGACCCTAAAGTTCCAGCACTCAAAAGGAAAATCGCCCAGCTGATGAATGAAGGTACATCCGAAAGCAATACGAGCAAAGAGCAGAAGGCTACCTCCTCAAAAGATAAGAGCAAGAAGGTAGAGATGCTCAATCACTTGTTTAATAATGACCCAAAGCGTAAGGATGCCGCACTGATGATATACAATAAATCTAACTGCCCTCTGTTGCTGAAAATTGCAGGTAAAAAAAACTTCTCTCTCCAAGTTCCTGCGATGGGCGAAAATTATATCCTGCTCAAAAAGGGGAGGTATAAGCTCTCCACCTCTGTATGTGGGGCGAATTATATCGAGGTAAAAAACATCCAGAAGGATATGCAGATAACCCTCAATAACTAATATATTTGCCAGATGAAAATTCTGCATATAGAGACTTCATCTAAAAACTGTTCTGTAGCGATATCTAATGACGAGCACCTCCTTTGCCTCTGCGAGGAGACCTCTGAAAACTATAAACAATCCGAAAATCTCCACACTTTCGTACAATGGGCTTTGGAGGGTGCAGAAATCTCCCTCCAAGACCTTGATGCCATCAGTCTTGGTATGGGTCCAGGCTCTTACACGGGCTTGCGCATCGGTGCTTCGGCGGCAAAAGGCTTCTGCTTTGGGCTCAATCTCCCGCTTATCGCCATCAATTCGCTCTATTCTATGGTGGAGCCGTTTATCAATTCGGGGTTTGACCACATCATCCCCCTCATCGATGCGAGGCGAATGGAAGTCTATACCGCAACCTTTAATGGTAAAACAGGCGAGATGATAATCCCCACCGAAAGCAAAATTTTAGATGAGAGCTCCTTTCAGGAATATAAAGGTGACAAAGTACTCTTTATAGGAGATGGAGCTACAAAAACCCAGCCTCTTATTCATTTTCCTGCTGGGTTTAGAGCAGAGGTCTATCCTTCGGCGAAGTATATGATTCATCAATCCGTAAAGAAATTCAATACCCATCAGTTTGAGGATGTAGCCTACTTTGAGCCTTTTTACCTCAAAGAATTTCAAGGGGTGAAGCTGGCAGATTCGAAGAAGAAGCATTAATCCTCAGCTTGAGAAATATTCTTCCTGTAATAAAACATTGGGATAATCAGCAGTACGATGAGCGGCTGGATAACGAACCGCCTCATATAAAACGAGAACAGATGCCCCACCTCAAACGCTGTAGAGATGCAGTAGAGGTAGAGCGGAAAGGTAATCACAAAGACTAAAACAATTAGAATGGCTGCTTGTATCGCCCAATCTTTCCTCCTAAACAGGAAATAAATCATCACAACGGAAAATAAAAGGTTTAGCCCGAATCTGAATAGATGGCTAAGGATAAGCCTGCCCCACTCAAATCTCGGGAAAGTCTCCGGCTTACTCACTCCACTGAAATAATCCAAAAACGGGTCGTAGAATATCTTTGCTTCCAAAACCCTAACGAAGATAAGCCCCAGTATGCAGGCAATTACAATAAGCCAATTAATGATTTTCATCTCTCTTCAATACAAAAAACTTAATCCAAACCAGCCAAAGCACTACTACCGTCCCATAAATTATCGCTGGGAAGAAGTAATCGTGGGCAATTTTAAAATCCTCTGCCGATAGCTCTATCGCTACGATGTTTATCGCCGCTATCCTCAATATATTCATCAGATGGAGGATAAGCACCCCCACCCCCGCAAATACAAAGGTCTTCCCACCCTTGTAGAATGCAAAGATAAACGCCAGAAAAAGGATGATAACCGAGATTGCATTGCACCCTTCCACCATCCGCGAGGTATAGACATTCCCGATCTGGAAGAGCGTACCGCTGTATTGCTCACTATCCACCAGCGTAGTTTTGTACCCGCATTGAGTTTGTATAAAGGAGGGTTGCTCGGCTATCCACCGCGTTATAGGGTCGGTTATCTGTCCCTCATAAGCGTTCAGGTAAGTTTGATACACAAAGACCAATACAATATAAATTCCCAAAAACCTTATCAAAATAAAAAGTGCGGGCTTAAAATCTTTCAGCATAATCTAATTTTAATTCTAGGAAAACGATTTCCTGCTGCAAATATACAAAACCCCGTAGCCCACTGGCGATTTCATTTTTGCTTCCCAACAGGTAAATTGTCTGCCTTTCGAAGGACTCAGGGCACCCTGACGGGGTAAGTGCCTGCCTTGCTAAAGGCTCGGGGTGTCCTGATAGGGTAATTAAGTACCTGCCACGCTGTGGCTAAGTCCGTCAGCTGGAAGCTGTGCCTGCCTTGCTAAAGGCTTCCGGTACCGGGACAGGGTAAGTGCTCCTCGTGCTAATGAGTGCCTCGCCGGCTACGGTGCCCCTTAGCAGGGGAGGCATTTAAAAATAATTGCTCCCCACGCTAGTGGGTAATTGCTCCTCGTGCTAATGAGTGCCTCGCCGGCTATGGCGCTCGTTAGCAGTTTTATTATCTTTGCCTCCTTAAAAAAGATAAAATGCAGATTCCAAAAGCGAAGAAAATAGATAAAATACTCGAGAAGTTTGGAGATAAGAGGAATGACCCCTATTTCTGGCTTAATGAGAGGGAAAACCCAGAGGTGAGGGCTTATTTAGAAGAAGAAAATAAATACTGCGAAGCGGTAATGAAAGATACAGAGCCCTTGCAGCAGGAGCTTTTTGAGGAAATGAAAGCTCGGTATAAGAAAGATGATGAATCATTGCCGTATTTCTTTAATGGATATTGGTATATCATCAAATATAAGGATGGGAAGGAGTATCCGCTCTTTTATAGAAGGTATAAAACGCTGGAGGCAGAAGATGAACTGATGCTGGATGTAAATGCACTGGCAGAAGGAGAGGCTTTTTTTGAGGTGAGGAGTGTTGCGGTGAGTATGGATAACAGAATTGCGTGCTTCTCATCGGATAATATCGGTAGGCGCATCTATACCCTTAACTTTAAAGACTTGCAGATGGGCGAGATACTCCCCGATAAAATCCTCAATACAACGGGAAAGGCGGTTTGGGCAAATGATGGTGAGCATATTTTCTATATAAGGAAAGACGAGAGCCTAAGGGCATTTCAGGTATACAGACATAGGCTGGGTACGGCGTCTGAAGATGATGTGCTCATCTACCACGAGGAGGATGAGACCTTTGATGTCAATGTCTATAAAACGAAATCCTTAGCCTATATTTTTATTTCCAGTTCCAGTACTTTGTCGGATGAGCACAGGTTCATCCCCGCTGATGATATTAATGCCGAGTGGAAAATTCTACAGCCTCGAGAGGAGGATTTAGAGTATGCAGTGGAGCATTATGAGGATGAATTTTATATCATTACCAATGCAGATGGAGCTACGAACTTCAAAATCGTGAAAACGAAAGTGAGCCATTGTGAGAAGGAGTATTGGCAGGATTTTATCCCCCATCGAGAGGCTGTGCTCCTCGAGGGCTTTGAAATTTTTAAGGATTATTTCGTGATAGAAGAGCGGGAGAAAGGCCTGCTGCAAATCAAGATAAGGGATAATGCTTCTGGTGTGGAGCATCAGCTTCCGTTTACAGACCCTACTTATACGGCGTATATCGGGCTGAATTTGGAGTTTGATACCCCTCTGCTGAGGTTTGGCTATACCTCACTCACCACACCGAGCTCTACTTACGAATATAATATGAAGGAACGAACGACTAAGCTCCTCAAACAGCAGGAAGTTCTGGGAGGTAAGTTTGCTCCTGAGAATTATGTATCAGAGAGGCTATGGGCGAAGTCCAGAGATGGGAAAGCCCTCATCCCTATATCATTGGTGTATCATAAAGATACGCCAAAGTCAGCAGAGACTCCCCTGCTGCTCTATGGATATGGGAGCTACGGGCATACCGTAGATGCGAGCTTTTCCAGCCTTAGGCTTTCGCTCTTAGACAGGGGCTTTATTTATGCTATTGCGCACATCCGTGGGGGAGAGTATCTGGGAAGAGACTGGTACGAGGACGGGAAGATGCTCCATAAAAAAAATACCTTCTACGACTTTATAGATGCTGCACAATACTTGGTAAGCGAGAGCTATACCTCACCCAAACACCTCTATGCTATGGGAGGGAGCGCGGGCGGACTGCTCGTAGGTGCGGTGGCAAATATTGCCCCTGAGGTTTTCAATGGGATAATTGCCCAAGTGCCTTTCGTAGATGTGGTAACCACAATGCTGGACGACTCTATCCCCCTTACCACTGGGGAATATGACGAGTGGGGCAACCCGAATATTGAGGAATACTATCATTATATGAAATCCTACTCCCCATACGATAATGTGGAGGCAAAGGATTATCCGAATATGCTCATCACAACAGGCTTTCACGACTCTCAGGTGCAGTACTGGGAACCGGCAAAGTGGGTGGCAAAGCTCCGAGACCTTAAAACCGATGCCAATATCCTTATCTTTAAAACCGATATGGACTCTGGGCACGGCGGTGCGAGTGGCAGGTTCGAGAGCTTAAAAGAAGATGCATTAGAATATGCCTTTATACTGAAATGTGAAGCTAATCATAAGAATAAACTTTAAATGAAGACGAATAAAATGATGACAGAAGCAGAACTCTGGAAAGAAGTAGAGCATTTTTTCCAAATAAATTTTGATACAGAAAAGAATGTCCCTATAGAGACCATCCTCTTCCTTATAGGAATACAGGAGCTGGGCAGCGGTAAGCAAGAATATACCAAAGATGATAAGATTAATATGATTCATATTGCCGTGTGCAGGCTCTTACAGCCCTTTGGGTATTATAAATTTTCACATTATGATGACGATGGCTACCCTCACTTTGATGAGCTGGAAGCCTTGCCAGAGCTAAAACCCAACGAACAAACCCTCCTGATGAAGAAAGCTGTAATACAATACTTCATAGATGAAGCCCTATTCCCTACAGAGGTTTTAGAAAAGGTAGGTGCAGGACTTTAATTCTTTTATTTCGGAGGATGGATAATTGTACAGACAATTTTAAAACTCTACATTTGTAACATTATAAACTAAAAGATGAAAAGAATATTTGTATTGGCAGGTCTTATGAGCTTTTCTGCATTATTTGCACAGAAGAAACATACTGTGGAAAAAGGAGACACCGCATATAATATCTCTAAAAGGTATGGGATGTCCCTCGATGAGTTCTACCGCCTTAATCCGAAAGTGAAAGAAGGAGTCCTCAATATAGGAGATGTACTCGTAGTAAAAGGTAAAGAAAAGAAAGAAGCTCTACCCGCTAAATCTGGAAAGCTGGGGACAATTATTCTACAGCCGAAGCAAACCCTCTATGGGCTTACAAGGCAGTACCACATTACTGAAGCAGAAATCCGAAAACTCAATCCCAACCTGATGATGCAGATTGGTGAAGAGATTAGCCTGCCGATAGAGAATATAGAAAAATATGCAGATAAAAAAGCCTTTACTACAACAGCTCCAAAGCAAACGCCAGAAATAGAAAAGCCGAGAACCGAGAAGCCAGAGCCTACACCCGCAGGTAATGGAGACGAATATGTTACTCACACTGTACAAAGCGGAGATACGGTCTTTGGTATTATTAATAAATACAGCATTAGTCTTGACCAATTGCTGGAGCTCAATCCACAAATTGCAGACGGACTGAAAGCTGGTGCTACAATTAAGATTAGGAAGCTGGAACCAGCTTATGTAAAGAAGGCATCAGGTACTCTGAATATCGTATTGATGATGCCTTTCGGTTTTGATTCCAATGATACAAAGTATCGTGCGAGCTTTACAGACTTCCTCTCAGGAGCGAGGCTAGCAATGGAAAGGCAAGCGAGAAAGGGGCTGAAGATGGATGTTAAAATCATAGACACAGGCAGTGAGAAGAGTTTTAAAAACTCATTGTCTCAGATTAATCAGGATAATACAGACTTAATCATCGGGCCTTTCTTTAAGTCAAATATTATAGAGGTGATGGACTTCCTTGGAGATAAAAAAATCCCTGTGGTAGCACCGCTTGCAAACTCCGAAGAGCTCTACGATTACAGCAACTTAGTCATTATGGAGACTGCCGATAATATCTACTCAGACAGAATAGCCAAAGAAGTAGTGCAGGCATATAATAATGAGAAAATATACATCGTCTCAGGGGCGGATAAATCTGTGGCAAACCTCTTAAAGCAGAGTATAGAGAAATCCCTCAAAAAAGCACAGATTAAAATCATAACTTCTGCCGATGAGATAAGCCTTGATAAGAATATGATGACAGGGCAGAAAGCACCAGTCATCGCGATTTTTGCTTCCAACAGTTCTAAAACAGAAGAGGGGAATGCTTTCACCAATAAAGTAATTGCCCTTACAAAAGAGACCGAAGGTATAAAGGCATTCAGCCTGTACCACAGCCCAAGCTTTGATAAGAAAGTAAACGAGCTCTCTCAGGCGAGTTTGGTTTATCTTGTAGACAGGAAAATCAATACTGATGGAGATTTTGAGAAGCAAGTATTAGCAGATTATAGAGAGAAGTATTGCAAAACACCGAGCAGGTTTGCTATCATCGGTTTTGATGTGGTGAATGACATCCTTTCACGGGAAAATAGCAGAGGAGAGCTCTTCAAGCAAATGGGAAAAACCCAAACTCAGCTCGCTACTAAATTTGAGTATGTGAGAACTAAGCCCAACGGTGCGTATATAAACACAGGATACCGAGTGGTAAGGCTTATTCCACAATAGAAAACAATAGACTAAAGAATTGAATAATTAAACAGAGACAAATGAAAGCATTAGTATTCCCTGGACAAGGGGCACAGTTTGTAGGAATGGGGAAGGCGTTGTACGAATCCAATTCGGAGATTAAATCATTAATGGATTCCGCAAATGAGATACTGGGGTTTGACATATTAAATATAATGTTTAACGGTACAGATGAAGACTTAAAGCAGACAAGCGTTACTCAGCCTGCTATTTTCATTCATTCCGTAGCCAAAGCAAAATCTATGGACATCACCGATGCTAAAATGGTAGCGGGGCACTCTCTCGGGGAGTTTTCAGCGCTTGTCGTAAGTGGCGTACTCTCGTTTGAGGACGGTCTAAGGCTCGTTTCCGAGAGAGCAAAAGCGATGCAGGAGGCTTGCAATGCCAGTGCAGGAGCGATGGCAGCCATCCTCGGTTTGTCAGATGAAAAAGTAGAGGAGATTTGTAGCAGTGTAGAACGAGTGGTGGTACCTGCGAACTACAACTGCCCTGGTCAGCTCGTAATCTCTGGAGAAACCAAAGCCGTAGAAGAGGCTTGCGCAAAGATGAAGGAAGCAGGAGCCAAAAGAGCATTGCTATTGCCTGTAAATGGTGCTTTCCACTCGCCACTGATGCAGCCCGCACAGGAGAGACTGGCAAAAGCCATTAATACAACTGAGTTTAAGAATGCACGGATACCTGTTTATCAAAATGTAACGACAACAGCCGTAACCGATGCAGAGGAAATTAAAAAGAACCTCATCGCACAGCTTACAGGCTCTGTGAAATGGACGCAGTCGGTACAGAATATGATAAAAGACGGTGCTTCCAGCTTTGTAGAGATAGGTCCAGGTAAGGCTCTACAAGGGATGATTAAGAAAATAGACGCATCAGTAGAAGTGAGTTCCGTAGACTAATGGTATTTGAAACTTTTTCAGCAGGTAAATTGCTCATTAGCTCGGAGTATGTGGTCTTAGACGGTGCTTTGGCGCTGGCTCTGCCCACAGTCTGGGGACAGGAGTTAGCTTGTGATGAAAAGGAAGACGGCAAGTCTATACTGCATTGGGAGGCCTACCACCAGAATAAGCACTGGCTAAGCATTAGGATAGATTATAAAAGCTGGAAAATCCTTGAAACCAATATCCCTGCTTCTGCTGAGTTTATTGTTAGAACCTTAAAGAATATCCAGAAGCTATCGCCCAAAAAGTTGCAGGGCGATAGCTCTTATTTTATTAAAACCCACCTGCAATTCCCTGCCGATTATGGCTTGGGGAGCAGTTCTACCCTGATGAATAACCTTGCCCGCTGGTCGGGTATTGATGCCTTTGAGCTGAATGCCCTTTCTCTCGGTGGTTCGGGTTATGATATTGCAGTGGCGCAGGAAAATTCCCCAATTCTTTACCAGTTAGAGGCTGGGAAGAGGAGCATTCGCCGAGTAGATTTCAATCCTGAGTTTAGAGATGAACTGCTTTTTGTGCATCTCAATCAGAAGCAGGATTCTCGGGAAGGCATAGCGATGTACAGGCAGAAAGAGAAAACCACAGCGCTAATAGATTTCTTTTCTCAACTTACAGAGGAGCTGCTAAAAACTACCGATATAGACCGATTTTCCGAGCTAATATCCCAGCACGAAGCGCGGCTATCGGCATTTCTTGGGATAGCTACCGCAAAGCAAAAGCTCTTTGCCAACTACCCCTGTTTTATAAAGAGCCTCGGAGCTTGGGGGGGCGATTTTGTACTCACAAGGAAAACTGAAAATTATCAAGAGTACTTTCAAGAGCGGGGCTTTTCTACCTTTTTTAGCTGGGAGGAGATTATTCAATAGCCTATCCATATAACGATTTTTCACCGCCTATTCTGGGCGGTTTTTTTATTTCTCTTCGCTGAGTTTTTGATGTGATAAATATCATTGTTTTGCTGTTATATAAAATATCTTTAATTAATAAATAATATTATCTTTGAGGGGTTAAATACTTAAAAATCATTAAAAATGAAAAGAATTTTATTAATAATCTTAGCAAGCATACTGCTTACAGGCTGCGAAGAAAGAGATAGAGACAAGGGAGTAAACCCTGACATTCTCCCCGAAGCCACAAAAAAAGGCGCCAATACCGCTGGCTGTAAAGTAGATGGTAAAGTCTGGGTGGTGAGTAGGAACTATATCCCTAAAATAGGGGGCGGAGGGACTTATGTAGAAAAAAATGGAGGCTATGAAATTGTAAGATTAAATGTAAGGAAAGTATTTGATGAAGGAAGCCAGCTCTATATAAAAATCTATACTGATAGTGTAAAGATTAATAAAAATATATATTTATAGAAAATGATAGTATGGCTTTTAGTAATCGAGCTATGTATATTCCTGAATTTTTTGGTGAAGGTTATCTTGCAACAAAGGGTCATATGATAATAACCTATTTGGATAGAGATAAAAAAGTAGTGTCTGGTACTTTTGAGTTTGAAGCAAAAAATAGAGAAGGACAAATTATAAAAATCACCGAAGGGCGATTTGATAAAAGATATAATTATTAAAACCTAAATATTATGAGAAATTTATTTTTATTCGCAGGCTTAGCTTTTACAGCTTATCTGTCAGGGCAAGCCTTTTCAAAGAGAGGGCACACACTGCCACAAGAATTCTCTATACACGAAAATCCCCTTAGAATATAAACTGTCTCTTTACTTTTTTTTCATAATGCTTCTTTATTGCCTTATTCAATCTAATTTGCAAATTCCAATAAATACTATTATTTGATTTTGGTATTATGGATTTGGCTAATAACCAAATATTTTTAGCTTTAGAGCGTTTATATGGGAAAACATTAAAGATGAAAAAGATTTTATTGGCAACACTGCTAGGCATATCGCTTGTGGGTTGCAACACCGAAAGAGAGAATAGAGATAATGATAAAACCTATGAAGCTACAGGGGTTTATCATTCACAGTTTATGTGTTTTGAGGGTATTATTATGCTAGATAGAAACCCTCCGTTTCAGCCCAATGGAGACCTTAGGCTAAGCCCTACCAATCTGTCTGATAAGTACAGAAAAGATCAGCAGAAATTGAAAATAAAATATAAATTTACAAATAGTGAAGTGAGTTGTGTTTCTTCTCCTTTTGGAGAAATAAAAACGAGGAGAATAAAAATCATCACTGTAAAGAAAATATAAAAGACAGTATCTTTCGTAAATAATCTCCAGAAGCCAGGCTAATAGCTTCCTACTGCCAACCGCAAATTTTCATTATATTTGTACGGTATTAACTTTAAATTATATCAAAATGAACACTAAGGTATTCGCTATGGTAGCTGTGGGGCTACTCAGCACGGTAAGTTGCACTAAAAATGAAAAGCAACAGGAAGAGAATATGGGTAAAACCGAAATCGTTGACGGAAACCTACAAACACAAGTAGTCTATAAAAGTGAAAAAGGTGAGGAACTGAAAGTAACCTATTTCGCAGATGGCGATGTGGCAGGAGCAAAAGTACAGCTCGGTACGGCACCAGAGAGAGTTCTTAAGGCTTCGTTTGAAGGGCATTCCCACGCTCCAACATTTACCGATGGTAAAGTGAGCTGGACGGTAAGAAACGAAAATACCTCTGGAGTTTATACCGACGAGAAAGGCGAGGAAGTCATTTATAGCCGATAAACTCAGCCTATGCCTTACGATGCAAAACGCTTTTTTGAAGACTTTGCCAGTGGAGAGGTCGGCTTCCTCGCGCTGCCCCAAAGTGGCTCTGCTCGCAGGAACTATATAGGCTCTACCTCGCAGCAGAAGTACATCATCACACAAAACCCTGATATTCCAGAGAACGAAGCCTTCTTCTATTTTACGGAGCTCTTTGCGAGCTTGGGGCTTAATACACCACAGATATTCAAAATCTCGGAAGACAGAACCCTCTACATCCAGCAGTTTTTGGGAGTGCATACCCTTTCGGATATTATTAATGAAGAGCAGGAAAGCGAGAGCGTACGGGCACTGGTAAAGAAATCCCTCGAGAGGCTCTTCCTCCTCCAAACGAAGACGCAGGGCAGGGTAGATTATGCCAGAACTTTTGAGTACGAAAGCTATGACAGAATCCCGATTACCCACGATTTGTTTTACTTCAAATTTATGTTTGCCGATATTCTGGAGGCACATTATCACAAATCAAAACTGATAAAGGAGTTTAATAGACTGGCGGAAAAGATAGAGGCTTTGTCTCCAAAAGGGCTAATGATTCGCGACTTCCAGGCGAGGAATATTATGGTAGATGAAAATGATGAGGTATTCTTTATAGACTATCAAAGTGCGATGTACGGCCCACTGATGTATGATGTAGTCTCCTTCCTCTACCAAGTGAAAGCTAATTTCTCAGATGAATTTAAGAGAGAAATGATAGAATATTATCTCTCTTTCTGGCAGGAAGAGCAGTCTCAGCTTAGAGATTCTGTGGGGTTGCTATCGCTTATCCGTTCGCTACAGGTACTCGGAGCGTATGGTTTCAGAGGTTTGGTACAGAAGAAAGCGCATTTCATCAATAGTATAGGCAGAGGGCTTTCAAACCTCTATAAAATCTCGGAAGACTGGCAAGGGATGAAAGACTTTCCAGAGCTTAAATCGGTGATTAATCAAATCTCAACAAAAGAAATTAAACTCATATAAGAATGTTACATATAGATATACATAGCTTCTCATACAAGAAAGGCGGAATCCCAAAAGATGAAACCGGGAATGGCGGTGGGTATTGCTTTGACTGCCGAGGAATCCTCAACCCAGGCAGGATAGACCAGTACAAAGAGCAGACTGGGAGAGATACAGAAGTGCAGGAATACCTCGAAACCCAAACGAAAATGCCCGAATTTTTGGAGTATATTAAGCACCTTGTTTCCATTACCATTGAGGACTATCTGAGCAGAGGGTTTGAGCATCTTCAAATCAATTTTGGCTGTACCGGAGGGCAGCACCGCTCGGTGTATTCTGCAGAGAAAATCACTGATTTTATAAAGGAGAATTATCCTCAGGCATCGGTAAAACTTACCCACGACGAACAGCCTCAGCTCAATAATTAATCCCCCGAAATATGAAGGCGCTTATTTTTGCAGCTGGCAAAGGCACACGGCTAAGACCATTTACAGACCATCACCCAAAGGCTCTGGCAAAAGTAAATGGCATTCCGCTTTTGGAGAGGAATATTAAGTTCTTGCAAGGCTTCGGGATTAATGATTTTGTAATTAATATCCATCACTTTGGAGGGCAGATTATAGAATTCTTGCAGGCGAATCATCATTTTAATGCCAATATTCAAATCTCTGATGAGAGGGAAGAGCTATTAGAAACAGGGGGTGGACTGATATTCGCTAAGAAATTCCTCGAGCAGGAGCAAAACTTCCTTATTATGAATGCAGATATCCTTACCGATTTGGATATTTCAGCACTGATAGATGCTCATATCGGGAGTGGAAGCCTTGCCACTCTTGCCGTTTCTGAGAGAAATAGCTCTCGGAAGCTCTTGTTTAATGCTCAAATGCTCCTTAAAGGTTGGCGGAATACCCAGACAGGAGAGGAGAGACTGGCAGATGAGGGAGAGGCATTAGAAGAGTTGGCATTTAGTGGGATACATTGTGTGAGCGGTGAGATATTTGCTAAAATCACTCGAAGAGGGAAGTTCTCTATAATGGAGGAATATTTAGATTTAATGCACACTGAGCGTATCCAAGCGTATAAACACAATGCCTGTATAGTAGATGTAGGGCGCCCAGAGTCCATAATAGAAGCAGAGAAGTATTTTCAATAAATTGTGACAGATTATGTTTTCGGAAGAGCATCTTTATTCCATCGCCCTACGCTCCTGTAAAAATATAGGAGATGCTAATTTCCGAAAGCTCATAAATGCTTTTGGAAGTGCTTCCTCCGTGTGGAATGCAGATAAAAGACAGCTTACAAAAGTCTATGGTATTTCTCAGGGAATGATTTCCGAGATAGGCTCATCCGAGCATTTAGACTTTGCAAAGAGGGAATTAGACTTCTGTGAGAAGAATAATATTCAGATTCTACTTCGGCACAGTGGTGAGCTCCCTTTTTTCTTAGATGATTGTATAGATGCTCCTGCGATCCTCTATAAAAAAGGAGCTATCAATGAGAGTCTTATACCTGTGAGCATCGTTGGTACCCGCAATATGACGGCTTATGGTAAGGACTTTATAAGATACTTCCTGTCTATCACCAAAGAGATGAACCTCCTTACAGTGAGCGGACTTGCCTATGGTGTAGATTCAGAAGTGCATCAGCAGTCTGTGGAGAATGATGTACCTACTGTTGCAGTGCTTGCACACGGTCTCCACACTCTTTACCCATCTAAGAATAAGCGCTTGTCTGAGCAGATATTAGAGCGAGGCGGTGCTTTAATTACAGAATTTAATTCTTCCCATAAACCCGACAGGGAGCATTTCATCCAGAGGAATAGAATTATAGCGGGTATTTCCAGAAACTTAATCGTAGTAGAAACTGCTTTTGGTGGGGGCTCTATCAGTACGGCGACTTTTGCCAATGGCTATAACAGGGAAGTCTATGCTTTGCCAGGTCGTATCACAGATAAGTACAGTCAAGGCTGTAATCATCTTATTTATCAGAATAAGGCGGGGACTATTTCCAGTGTTAAAACTCTTATTGATAATCTCGGTTTGAAAGTCCCATCAGAAGCCGAAAGCACAGGTGAACTCTTCCCTCAGAAATCGGTTAAGGCACAACTCTCAGGAATGCAGAAAACACTCTATGATATTATAGAGAGCCACCCTAAAATCAATTTGGATGACCTTGCTGAGAAATCCGATTTACAGACCTATGAAATCCTCCCTGTTTTACTTGAACTCGAAATCTTGGGGCATATTAAGTCTTTTTCGGGAAGGCAATTTGCGGTTTCTTAGTTTTTTTACCTTTATAAAAATGTATCAAAATAAGTATTGTTTAGAATAAAATTCACTTAAATCATCTTAATTTTGGATTAAAAAAATATATAGAGGTATATTGATGATTTTTCGTTAAAGTATAAAATATCTCTTGCAAGAATAAAAAAAAAAATTAATTTTGTTAGCAATAATATTTACCAAAAAATTATGGAACAGTACAATGTAGAACAAACAATTCAGGACTTCGTTGCAAAGATAGAAGCAAGGAATCCAAATGAGCCAGAATTCTTACAAGCAGTAAAAGAAGTAGCCGTTACCGTAATCCCTTTCATCTTATCTAAAAAGGAATACAACGGGATGAAACTCCTCGAAAGAATGGCGGAGCCAGAGAGAGTGATTATTTTTAGAGTTCCTTGGGTAGATGATAAAGGCGAAATTCAAGTAAATAGAGGTTTCAGAATCCAGATGAACTCAGCTATTGGTCCTTATAAAGGAGGGTTAAGATTCCACCCGACTGTAAACCTTTCAGTATTGAAATTCTTAGCTTTTGAGCAGGTATTTAAAAACTCACTTACTACGCTCCCTATGGGTGGTGGTAAAGGTGGGGCAGACTTTGACCCTAACGGAAAATCCGATATGGAGATTATGAGATTCTGCCAGGCGTTTATGACTGAGCTTTGCAAGCATATTGGTCCAGAGACGGATGTACCTGCTGGTGATATCGGTGTAGGAGCAAGAGAAATCGGTTATCTGTTTGGTCAGTACAAGAAAATCAGAAATGAATTTACAGGTGTTCTTACAGGTAAAGGTTTAGCTTATGGTGGTTCATTAATCCGCCCAGAAGCTACAGGTTTCGGTGTAGTATACTTTGCTGAGCAAATGCTTAAAACTATCGGACAAGACCTTAAAGGTAAAGTTGCTACGGTTTCAGGTTTCGGAAATGTGGCTTGGGGAGTAGTGAAAAAACTTGACCAATTGGGTGCTAAGGTAGTTACTATCTCTGGTCCTGATGGATATATCTATGATAAAGATGGTATCTCAGGAGAGAAAATTGATTACCTATTAGAGTTTAGAGCTTCTGGAAATAACAGAGCAGAGGACTATGCTAAGAAATTCCCTTCAGCAGAGTTCCACGCAGGCAAACGCCCTTGGGAAGTGAAGTGCGACATTGCATTCCCTTGTGCTACTCAAAATGAGCTCCACTTGGAAGATGCTAAGAAATTAGTAGATAATGGAGTGATTTGCGTAACCGAAGCTGCAAATATGCCTTCTACTTTGGATGCGATTAACCACTTCTTAAGTAATAAGATTTTATTCTCTCCAGGTAAGGCATCCAACGCAGGTGGCGTAGCTACTTCTGGTCTTGAAATGACGCAGAACTCTATCCGTCTCAACTGGTCTTCCGAAGAGGTAGATGCTAAACTTAAAGAGATTATGGTAGGTATTCACAAGGCTTGCCGTGATTATGGAAAAGAAGAAGACGGCTATGTAAACTATGTGAAAGGTGCTAATATTGCTGGCTTTGTAAAAGTAGCAGAAGCGATGCTCGCACAAGGTGTAGTATAATTTACTTTTTGTATCATCATAATAATTTTGAGAGGTGGTCTGTTCATTACAGACCACCTTTTTTATTGATGATAAAAGACTTTTTGAGAAGAAGCCTCAAGCAGTATAAATAAAAAAATCCTCTCTTTAAATAGAGAGGATTTTTTATTGAATCTGAAACTCTAAGGGAGTTACTTCACTATTTTCATTTCTTTGATGAGATGCCCAGCTCCACCATAAACATCGATTACCCAGAGTACGAATCGGGAGTCAACATTAATGGTTCTCTGCAGTGCAGGGTCAAAGATAATATCCCCGCTAAGCGCTTCTGAGTTTCCGTCAAATGCAAGACCGATGAGGTTACCATCCGCATCCAGAATTGGGGAACCAGAGTTGCCTCCTGTAATGTCGTTATCAGACAGGAAGTTCAAGTGCAGTTGGTTTGTCTTTTTATCGGCATAGTCACCAAATTTCTTGCTTGCCATCAGGTCGAGGAACCTCTGAGGGAGGTCAAACTCCTCATCACCTTTTTTGTACTTGGCAAGGATTCCTCTTTGGTCTGTGTAGAAGTTGTCTTTCTCGGAGATGCCGTTGTACTGTCTATCGGTGCGCTGAGGAAGTGTTGTAACTTTACCATAAGTAAGCCTCATCGTAGAGTTAGCATCTGGATAGAATGCTTTTTTAGGTTCTGACTTGATGAGCCCATTGAGGAATACCCGTGTATTTTCTTGGAAGAACTCATCTATCTTCTCATATTTTGCAGCGAGTTCTTTACTGTCTTCCACATATCCATCGGCTAATTTCAGTAGTGGGTCTGAGTATAGCTTTATCTTATCAGGATTGTTAAGGAAATGCTCCGCAGACTTCTTATTGGCAAATACAGATGAGTATGCAAGGTTAGAGAGTTTGTTGATATCTAATGCCTTTAGCGTAGGCGAAGCCACATCTGCTGCTACTCTTTTTCGGTAGAGGTCTACCATTTGTACGAGCATATCGCCTTCCAGTTCTACATTAAATTTCTCATAAATCTTATTGATGCTCTCCTGTACTTTAGCTTTCATTGCTGATTTGCCTGCGTTATCCTGGTCTACATAGGTTTTGAACAGGCTTCCTAAGCTATAGGCTACAGAGATATACTTCGCATTTCTTTGGAGTTGCATAGCGTAGTTTCTCTCTACATTTCTGTTGGATGACTGCTTGTAGTAGCCTTCAATATCTTTCAGTACGCCACCATATACAGCATCATTTGCTGGTTGGAGAGCCCATTGGAGGTACTTTTGTTCTACGGCTTTTTTCCCGCTGATGGTTTTATTGCTCAGTACAGCATCTATTGTTCCCTGTCGGTTTTTCCAGTAATTGGCTACGGAAGCATACTGAGAAGCATAGTTAAGACTCGTTGCGTGGTCTTTGTCCATATACTTTTTCATTACATCCATAGCTGTTTTAGAGGCTTCAACCCAAGCTGGATAGTCTCTGAACACAAGCTGCTCTATACCATAGGAGGTGAGGTATCTATTGGTTCTCCCCGGGTAGCCCATAATCATTGTATAGCTGCCTTTATCATACCCTTTTATAGACACTGGGAGGGAGTGTTTTGGGGTGATGGGCTTATTGGTATGAGCATATTCTGCTGGGTTGCCATTTGCATCTGCATATACTCGGAATACGGAGAAGTCAGCCGTATGTCTTGGCCATTCCCAGTTGTCTGTATCACCACCGAATTTGCCTAATGAGGCAGGAGGAGTACCTACGAGTCTTACATCTTTAAAGTCTTGATAGATGAAGTAGTAGAATTCATTTCCATTAAAGAAGTCTTTCACCACTACGGTATATTTACCATTTTCGGAGTTCTCCTGCTGTATTGCCTTGTATTCGGCATCAATAATCTCTTTTCTCTCTTTTGCAGAAAGCCCAGTTTGTAGCTTGGCATTTATGCGCTGGGTAGCATCACCCATTCTTACCAGAAACCTTACGGAAAGCCCTGGCGCAGGGATTTCTTCGCTGTAGTTCTTTGCCCAGAAGCCGTTGTTTAGGTAGTCTTTATCTGGTGTAGAGAGCGCTGCAATATTCCCATAACCGCAGTGATGGTTGGTAAATAGCAGTCCTTGGCTGGATACAATCTCCGCAGTACAGCCTCCGCCGAACTGCACGATGGCGTCCTTCAAACTGGAATTGTTTACCGAGTAGATTTCCTCAGGTGTGAGGTGCAGCCCTTGCTTCTGCATATCCACTCCATTCAGTCTTTTGATAAGCATAAGGAGCCACATTCCCTCATCGGCTTTTATCTGTAAAAAGCTAAGGAGAAAAGTAGCTAATAAAAAGATTCTTTTCATAATGATGAATAATTTATTTTGCCCGCTAAAATAGGAATTTTAAGTGATATGAGTACATTTAGCTACTGGCTATTGGCTTTTAGCCCACTGCGTGGGGAGCACTTATTTAATTATATCCGTTTAAAGGTGTGCCATCTTCTTTTTTACTTGAAAATTGGTACTTATCCCAACGAGCCTCCCCGCAGGCAACTATGAACTGAGCATAACTACTCAGTTTAGCAGTGGTAAAAATGTCTTCCTTAAAGAGCCTCGCACAGATATTTTAGACACTACAATAGTCCTCTCCTAATTCATTGTAGGAAAGTACTACTTTCAATAGCCACCCTATCACGAGAGTGATAGGGTGGCTATCATTATAGTGATAGAGTGGCTATCCTTACCATGATAGACTGTCTATCCTTCCCCGATACAGGAAGCCACCCTTCCCCGATACAGGAAGCCACCCTTCTTAGCAATAGGCTTTAGGCAGTAAGCAGTAGGCGGTGCGTGGATAGTTTGTAATAAGTCCATCGGCTGGTAGCCGTGCCTGCCTTGCGAAAGGCTTAGCGGGTAAAGAGGAGTTCGCGGTATTTGGTCATTGGCCAGAGTTCGTCATCTACCATCATTTCAAGGGAGTCGGAGGCGTGGCGAATGGTATCAAACAGCGGTTTTACACGGTTGCAATAGGCTTCTGCTTGCTTCTGTCTGTTGGTGATGGACTTTGCGGTTTTCTTCTCTGCGAGGAGGAGGTCTACTGTTCGCTTGATGACGGAGATGTTCTCTGAGATTTGGGTGATGAGGTTGAGCTGCTCAGCAGCGAGAACCTTAAACTCCTGGTCTCCGAAGATTTCTTTGAGTCCTTTGGCATTTTCTATCAGTCGGTTTTGGTAGTTGAGTGTCGCAGGGATAATGTGGTTTCTGGCGATGTCTGCCAGCACACCCGCCTCTATATCTACCACGGTGGAGTATTTCCCGAGCTTTATTTCGTTTCGTGCTTCAAACTCTCTTTGGGTATAGATTCCGAGCTCTTCGTAGAGGGAGGCATTCTTCTCATTGAGCTCTGCTTTTAGGGCTTCGGGAGTAGTTTTGAAGTTATTGAGCCCTCGTTTCTCGGCCTCTTTTGCCCAGCTGTCGGAGTATCCATCGCCTTCAAAGATGATTTTCTTACAGTCCTTGATGTATTCCCGGAGTATATTGAAGATGGCTTCATCTTTTTTAAGGTTTTTGTGCTCTATTAGGAGGTCTACTTCGGTTTTAAAGGTGCGAAGCTGCTTAGCTACGATACTGTTCATCACAATCATAGGAGCTCCACAGTTTGCCGATGAGCCTACGGCGCGGATTTCAAACTTGTTGCCCGTAAATGCAAAAGGCGAGGTACGGTTTCTATCGGTATTATCAAGGAGTATTTCGGGGATTTTCCCTACTACATTTAGTTTGAGCTCTGTTTTTTCTTCGGGGGAGAGTTTGCCGTCGGTTACCTTTTCCAGTTCGTCGAGAACGGAGTAGAGCTGGCTACCGATAAATGCAGAGATAATAGCAGGTGGTGCTTCATTTGCTCCGAGGCGATAGTCATTACTTGCCGAAGCGATACTTGCCCTCAGTAGGTCGGCATATTCATTTACGGCTTTTAGTGTGTTGATGAAAAACGAGAGGAACTGCAAGTTCTTCTTTGGGTTTTTACCTGGGCTCAGGAGGTTTTCGCCAGTGTCTGTGGAGAGCGACCAGTTGTTGTGCTTGCCACTGCCATTAACCCCTGCAAAGGGTTTTTCGTGGAAGAGGATATGGAAATGATGCTTGTGTGCTATCCGCGCCATTACATCCATCAGCAGGGAGTTGTGGTCTACGGCTACATTGGCTTCCTCAAACATCGGTGCGAGCTCGAACTGGTTGGGGGCAACCTCATTGTGGCGGGTAGTACAGGGGATTCCGAGCTTCATACATTCTATTTCCAGTTCTTTCATAAAGTTCATCACCCGAGTAGGTATAGAGCCGAAGTAGTGGTCATCCAGCTGCTGACCCTTTGCAGGAGAATGCCCAAGTAAGGTTTTACCTGTGATAACGAGGTCGGGTCTGGACTGGTACAATGCTGAATCTACAAGAAAGTACTCCTGCTCCCATCCGAGGGTAGGCGTTACTTTGGTTACATTCTTATCAAAATAAGCTTTGCAGACTTCTGTTGCGGCTTCATCTACTGCGTTTATCGCTCTCAGCAGGGGTGTTTTATAGTCTAAAGTCTCCCCAGTGTAGGAGATAAATATAGATGGAATACAGAGGGTAGTCCCCATAATAAACGCTGGTGATGACGGGTCCCAAGCGGTATATCCCCTTGCCTCAAAGGTGTTTCTTATACCTCCATTGGGGAATGATGATGCATCTGGTTCCTGCTGTATCAGCATACTCCCGCTGAATTTCTCTATGGCTCTCCCGCTTCCTATGGGGGTGAAGAAGGAGTCGTGCTTTTCGGCAGTGCTTCCCGTTAGCGGCTGGAACCAGTGTGTGTAGTGGGTTGCGCCTTTGCTCATTGCCCAGTCCTTCATCGCAGAGGCTACTTGGTCGGCAATGTGGCGAGGTATTTTAGCTCCTTTCTTGGTGGTATCCATTATGAAGTTGAACGCTTCGCTGGTAAGGTATTCTCTCATTGTATCTTCGGAGAATACATTCTGGCAAAAGAGAGCGGAGAGCTTTTGCGGTATTTCTACAGCATTATCCTTTCTGAAATCTTTAAAAGGAAGGGTCTCGAGGGCTTTAAATCTAAGTTTTGACATTTTTACTATTTATTTAATGGGGTCAAAGGTAATAAAAGTTAATAAATGTTTAATGACTCCCCTGAAAATTTAGGGGTAGTATTATTGGTGGTTTGTATTTTAGGAGGAGTGAGACTGCTATTTAAAAATTCACTACTTTTGGCGCCTAATATTAAATAGGAGTCCGATGTTTGAACTCATATTTTCGGCTGTTGTAATGGGCATTATGCTCAGCTTGATTTTTATAGGTCCTATCTTTTTCCTACTGATAGAAACCAGCTTTTCAAGGGGAGCACGCCACGCATTGGCTTTAGACTTAGGGGTAATCTTTGCAGATATACTGTGCATTGTAGCAGCATATTTTGCCAGTGGTAACCTCGTTACTCTTATCGGTAAGCACCCTGAATTTTACAGGATAACTGCTTTTATCGTCTTTATATATGGTGTTTATATGATGGTCTCCCGTACCAAAATGCATATACCAGGCGAAGCGAAGATGGTCAATAAAAACTATCTGACTACATTCTTTAACGGTTTCCTGTTTAATATCCTCAATATAGGCGTTGTGCTCTTCTGGCTTATTACCGTAATCTCTGTACGAAACAGCTACCCCGATACCGAGAACTTCATACTCTATATCGCCATTGTTATTGCAGTTTATCTCTCAATAGACCTTATAAAAATCTTCCTTGCGAAGATGTTTCACCATAAACTTACAGAAAAGGTTGCTAACAGCATAAGGAAGGGCGTTGGGGTTATCCTGATTTTATTTAGCATTATCATCTTTTTGCAGAGTTTTAAGAAGTTTAATCAGTTTGATAAGCAGCTGGAAGAAGCAGAAAAGACCGAGATGAGGTATAGAAATTAAACACACCACAATGAATCTAAAAAAAGGAGATAAAATAGCCATCGTCTCACCCGCAGGAGCAGTAAAAAGACAGCAAATAGAGACTGCTCTGGCAGAGATAGAATCTCAGGGCTATGAACCTGTATTGGGGAGATATGCTCTCGGAGAATATCAGCTGGGCTATGGCTATTCTGGGACGGAAGAAGAGCGCATTGCTGACCTCAACTGGGCGCTCAACTCAGAAGATATATCTGCCGTGTGGGCTACAAGAGGGGGCTATGGCTGCCAGCATCTTTTGAAGCATCTCTCCTTTGAGGGCTTTACCCAAAAGCCTAAATGGTACATCGGATATAGTGATAATACCGTAATACAAAGCCTTATTTTAAAGCACGGATACCCATCCATACACGGTCAGACCCTTAAAACCTCATCTTTTGGAGTAATAGAAGAAGGCTACTCTCAAATCTTTGATATTTTAAAGGGAAACTTCCCTGAGTACAGCATAAATCACCATCCATTTAATCATCCCAAAGACTTCAAAGGGCAGTTGGTAGGAGGCAATTTAGCCCTTATATACGCCCTTATCGGTACGCCCTATTCTTTTAGCTTTAAAGATAAAGTACTCTTTATAGAAGACATCGGTGAGAGTTTCTATTCTCTCGACAGGATGCTAATGTCCCTCGAGCTTGCAGGGGTATTTGATGAGATAAAAGCCCTTATCATCGGGGGGATGACCAATATGGGAAACACCGATGACAATCCTCAATACGAGCACAGCTTTGATGATTTGGCCTATGAGATTATCGCACACAGAATCCAGAAATATGATTTCCCTACGGTCTATGCTTTCCCCAATGGGCATATTTATGATAACCGTCCTCTCGTTATCGGTAGGGAAGTTGAGGTAAGTTTTGGTGATAAGGTAAAAATTGCATTCTAAATTAATCCCCCAATTATGGCAGAGCATAATGATTTCGGAAAAGAGGCTGAAAACCTTGCAGCAGCTTTTTTGCAGGGCAAAGGCTATGAAATCCTCGCTCGGAATTATTATTTTCAAAAGGCAGAAATAGACATTATTGCCAAGTTTGAGGATAAAATCATCATCGTAGAAGTAAAAGCCCGAAATTTTAAGGCATTGGTACAGCCCTATGAGGCGGTAGATAAAGCCAAAAGGCAGAGATTAGTCCTCGCGGCGAATGCCTTTATGGAAGAGCACGATTATACAGAGGAAGTCCGCTTTGATATTATCTCCGTTACCGCAGATAATGCGGGAGAAATACGCCTCCGCCATATAGAAAGCGCCTTTGATGCCACTGATGTATAGCTTTATTTCAGCTGCCTTTGGAAAAGGATAGAGATAAGGATATAATACACAATCACCATAGGAATCCCCCTAATACCAAAGATACTCACGATAATATTTGCACCTATAAACAGCGCAACTATGGGGTAATTATCCGCAGGTTTTATCGTTTTAAACTTCATCGCAATCATTTTTATCGGGCTGATGAGCAGCCAGGAGGAGAGCACCGTAATCCCTATGAGGATTTGGGTGTTTTCTGTCAGGAAACCGTATGCTCCAGTATATCGGTAGGCGAAATACAGCCCAAAAATCATTATCGTATTGCTCGGGGTGTTCAGCCCTTTGAAGTAATACTTCTGCTCATCATCAATATTAAAAATCGCAAGCCGCAGGCAGGAGAAAAGCGTAATCAGAAGCCCAAAATACTTCACATATTGGCAAGGGCAGGAGAGGTCGCTCAGCATCTGATACATCGTAAGACCAGGAACCAGCCCAAAGCTCACCATATCGGCAAGGGAATCGAGCTGCACACCCAGAGCCGAGTTAGACTTTGTAGCCCGAGCGATAAAACCATCAAAAAAATCCAAAACCAATGATATCACAATGCACAGCGCCGTTGTTTGGTAATCTCCACTCAGGAGATGAATCGCGCCGATGCACCCCGCAAGGAGATTCCCGAGTGTAAAAGCATTGGCGATGTTTTTCGTAATAAAATCCATTGGAAGTATTTTTAAATGCGGGCAAATATAATGAATCTTGCAGAATGCTATTGGTTTGCTGTGCTGAGGTAAGTGCTTAATAATTGTATTTTATCGTACTTTTGGCAGCGAAATAATTATTCTATTACTGATGAAAGAGTTTCGGTTGAGAGAAGTAGGCGCTTTGCTGTACAGATTAGGCTTGGCGTATGGGTTTTATCAAATTGCCCGCTTGCTTTTTTGGTTGTTCAATAAGAATTTGGTCAAGATAAATAGCGTAGAAGACTATCTGAATGCTGCGTATTACGGAACTGCCTTTGATACTACGGCGATTCTCTATGTAAATGCCCTTTTTATCCTCCTGAGTTTAATTCCGCTGGTGATTAATACCCGAAAAGGCTATCAACAAATGCTTTTCTGGGTCTATTTTCTGATGAATGGGCTGGCTTATTCTATGAATTTTGGGGATTTTGTGTATTTCAAGTTTAGCCAGAGCCGCCTTACCTCTGCGGTGCTCGATGTAGCAGGGCACGAGAGCAATCTCTGGAAGGTTTTTGCGGTTTCTGTGGTACAGAACCCCTTAGTCGTCCTCTCCTATATCCTGCTGATGAGCCTCTGGATAATCCTCTACAAAAAAGTAGAGGTAAAAAGCGAGAAACCTAAGAAGCTCATCCCGTATTTTGTGATTTCTGTGGTAGAATTATGCCTTGCGGCGGTGCTCACTGTGGGAGGCATACGGGGAGATTTCAAGCACAGCACCAGACCGATTAATTTAGTGGATGCCAACAGGCATATCAGCAATCCATCGCACGCAAATGTAGTGCTCAATAGTGTTTTTTCATTTTTCAGAACGATAAATACCAACGGTTTTAAGGAAGTTCATTTCGTAGATGAGAAGTTTATAGACCAAAACATCCGTCCATTTAAACTATATGAGCGCACGCCACCCAAAGAACGCCCCAATATCGTTATCTTTATTGTAGAGAGCTTGGGAAGAGAGTATTCTGGTGCATTTAATGAGGATAAAAACATCAAAGATTTCGTTTCCTATACGCCGTTTTTGGATAGCTTGGCACAGGAGAGTCTTATTTTTACCAATGCGTTTGCTAATGGTAGGCAATCGATACACGGTATGAGCAGTATTTTGGCAGGTATCCCTGCACTTACCGATGCTTTTACGAGCTCTCCGTATTCTAATCAGAATATTCAGTCAATCGTTTCGGTTTGTAATGATTTGCGCTACGATACTTCCTTTTATCACGGTGCGCCGAACGGTTCTATGGGCTTTCTGGGCTTTGGAAATATCTTGGGATTTAAACATTATTTTGGAAAAACCGAATATAATAACGATGAAGACTTTGATGGGATGTGGGCAATATGGGACGAGCCCTTTTTGCAGTATTTTGCTAAGAATACGGGCAAGTCTCAACCCTTTATGGCGACTGTATTTACCGCTTCTTCTCATCATCCGTTTAAAATTCCCGAAAAGTATAATGGGAAATTTAAAAAAGGCTTTATAGAAATGCACGAGCCTATCCAGTATTTGGATTATTCACTTAAAAAATACTTTGAAACTGCAAAGAAACAGGCTTGGTATCATAATACCATCTTCGTTATTACAGGAGATCATACCAACCAAATCTATTACAAAGACTATGAAAAGGTGATGAACAGGTATGCGCTGCCACTTTTATTCTTTTCTCCCAACCCAGAATATGGTCTGAAAGGTATAGACCGAGATTTTGCTCAGCAGATGGATATTTACCCTACACTTGCAGACCTTATCGCCTATAACAAACCCATCCGAAGCTGGGGCAGAAGCCTTGTAGCAAGCCATAGAGAGCCTTATCTTATCGTGAATTCGGATAGTGTGCAGGAAAATTTCATTATCGGGGATTATATCTACCGATTTGATGGGAAAGAAATTACAGGCATCTATGAAAATACAGATTTAAACCTCGATAAAAACCTGCTCGGCAAGGTTAATTCCCCAGAAGTAGAAAGAGGGATGCTCCTCTGCAAAGGCTGGTACCAAGATTATATGGATAGAGTAATCCACCGCAAGTTAGGCGAGAAAAAATAGCCTTCTACTTAGTAAGAAAGAGGCTGTATCTCTCTTTTCTATTAGCCCACAAAAGCCTCCATAGGTTTGGTTGGTTCTATTCTTTTGGGTTAATTTCGCGACCGAATTAATATTTAGCTTTTATGAATATCAGAAATCTTTATTTAGCTTTGGGATTGGTAGTTTTTGCCCTCTTTTTTTCGTGTAAGAAAAAAGATATGCCCCTTACAAAGGAGACGCCAATAGATTTAGACACCATAGCTGCGCATTATTATGAGGAATATTTGAAATTATACCCGCTAGAAGCTACAATGCAGGGAGATGAAAGGTATAACGACCAGCTTCCAATAAATATAGACAAGGATTTTATCAATGGAGAGATTGCTTTTTATACAAAAGTGCAGGAACAACTCAAAAGGGTAGATTACGAAAGCCTTTCTGATGATAAAAAAGTAGTATATGATGTTCTGGAAACCACTTTAAAGGACAAGATGGAGCGCTACATCTACAAACCAGAGTATATCCCTTTCACACAATTTGAAGGCTTGCCTCTACTCTTCCCCGTATTGGGTAGTGGGCAGGGCATCCAGCCTTTTAATACAGAAAAAGACTATGATAATTGGCTTAAAAGAATGAGCCAGTTCCCAATATGGATAGATGCAGCGATAAATAATTTTGATGAAGGGATAAAAAACGAAGTAGTTTTGCCTAAAAAGCTAGTGATAAAGATGATTCCACAGCTCAGAGCAGAGGAAATTACCAGTCTTTCATTTGAAAAAAATATCTTTTATAAGCCTTTGCAGAATTTCCCTAAGTCTTTTGACGCCAAAACAAAGCAAAAATATACCGAGCTCTACAAACAAACGGTAGAAGAAAAGATAATCCCAGCCTATCAGAAGATGGCAGATTACTTAGAGACGGTTTATTATCCAGAGGCAAGGGATACCGACGGCTATAATGCCCTCCCAAACGGTGAGGAAGCCTATAAATACTATGTAAAAAGCTGGACTACTGCGGATATCCCCATAAATGAAATCCATAAAATGGGTGTGCAGGAAGTTGCAAAGATTCGTGCCGAGATGGAAGCTATTAAAAAAGAAGTAGGATACTCTGGTAGCTTGGAGAGCTTCCTCCTTGCAGTGAAAGAAGAGGAAAAAGCAATGCCTTATCAATCCTCCCAAGAAGTGATAGGAGCTTTTAATGCCATTTTAAAGAAAATCAGCCCGAAACTTAAAACAATGTTTAGCGTAACGCCTAAAACTCGGTTTGAAATTCGCCAAACAGAGAAGTTTAGAGAGCTTTCTGCAAGTGCGGAGTATATTCAGGGCTCGGCAGATGGCTCCCGACCAGGGATTTTCTACATTCCGCTACCAGAACCGAGCAAATTTAATGTAACGAGCGGTATGGAGTCTCTGTTTTTGCACGAAGCCATCCCTGGACATCATTACCAGGTGTCTTTACAGCAAGAAAATGAGTCCTTACCTAAATTTATGCGCTTTGGATGGTATGGTGCCTATGGCGAAGGCTGGGCATTGTACTGCGAATCGCTTGGAAAGGATTTAGGATTATATAAAGACCCGTATCAAAGGCTGGGTGCGCTTAATGATCAGATGCTCCGTGCGGTGAGATTGGTTATTGACACGGGCTTGCACACAGGAAAGCTTACAAGAGAGGGCGCTATAAAGTACTTCCTTCGGAATATTGCCTACGATGAAGCGGCTGCCACTGCCGAAGTAGAGCGATATATGGCATTGCCTGGTCAGGCACTGAGCTATAAGATAGGTCAAGCAAAGATTATTGAGCTTCGCACGAAATATGAAAAGGAATTGGGTAAGAAGTTTAGCCTTCCAGAGTTTCATAGAGAGCTTTTGAGCCAAGGTTGCTTGCCTCTCACTGTTTTAGAAAGGAAAATGCAGCTCTGGGCAGAGAAACAATAAAAGAAAAAAGACTACCGATGTGGGTAGTCTTTTATTTTTTAGATGAATTAATCAAATAGTTCTTCAATAGCAGCATTTATAGCATTTGGGTCTTGCAAATTGCTAAAGCCTACAAAGGAAATAACCACTATGGCATAGACTAAGTAGATAGAGCTTAGGATAATCCCGATAATACAGAGGGTTCTCCCTGTGCTTAAGTTGCTATAATTGGAGTATAAAGACGGATTTTCTCTGTAGAGTTTCCTGTCTTTACCTGCGAGTACTAAACCAATAGCCCCTAAAATTACCCCTATAAATCCATAACAGCAACAAGTAATAATAGAACCTATCCCTAGCACAAGTACACTCGTAGCATTGGGCAATTTTTCCTTTTCAAAGGTTGAAAATTGATTTTCATTCGCTTGAGGAGTGTTTTGTAAATTTTGTGTATCCATTCTATGTATATTTTAAATTATTTATTCTTTTAATGATGCTTTATAAAGTAAGAAATCACCATAATAATCGCATTGATAATCGCTAATCCTACGATAATATTCCCATAATTTCGTTTTTTATCTATAAAATTGATAATGATAAAGCCAAAAAACAGCAGCACAGTATAAATTGCAGGAAACATTTGGAATGCCTCTGCAAATTTACCTTCAAAAATCAGGGATATAGCCCGTTGCGTACCACAGCCGAAGCACTCTATACCGAAGAGTTTTTTATTTAGGCAGGGGAGCATATAATCATCTAGTGCCATTATTTATATTATTTCGTAGCAATATTAATTAAATTTTAATAAATGCACAATTTTTATTATACCTAAGCTAAAAGCCATTAAAGGTACAATAAATAAATTTAATATTGAATGCTATTTATCATACCGAAAGACTTTCTAAAAGTCGTATCTTTACAATGTAAAAAGAAAGAATAAGAATCATTAACCAATTAAATAAATTTTTATACAATGAAACAAAGAGTTCCAGTATCACAGATTATGACTAAGGAGTTAGTAACCCTTAACACGACCCAATCTCTTTACGATGCGGAGAGATTATTCAAAGAGTATAACATTCGCCACATTCCTGTGGTAGAGGGAGACAGAATTCTTGGGGTATTAAGCTATTCTGATCTGCTGAGAATCAGTTTTGCTGATGTTACAGAGGGAGAGGAGGATGTATCATCAGTGGTTTATGATATGTATACAATTCCTCAGATTATGGCAAAAGCACCTATTACAGTTCAGGCAAGCACAAATGTGAAGGAAGTAGCAGAAATCTTAGCTACACAAAGTTTCCACTCTATTCCAGTTCTCGATGGTGAGAAGCTCGTAGGAATTGTTACAACCACAGATTTAATAAAATATCTGTTGGAGCAGTACTAATTTGCTAAATGTATTTTTAAGAATCTGTACCAGAGCTTTTCTGGTGCAGATTTTTTATTTTAAGCTATATTTGTAGCTTTAATACTTAATGATATGAAGCTAATCTGCATCGGGAGGAATTATATAGAGCATATTAATGAGCTTGGGAATGCTCAGGAGAGCAATCCTGTGGTTTTTATTAAGCCTGATACTGCCGTATTAAAAGGTTCAGATTTCTATATTCCTGAATTTTCAAATGCTGTAGATTATGAGGTGGAGCTTCTTCTAAAAATCTCAAAAGGAGGTAAGTATATTCAAAAAGAAAATGCCTATAAGCATTATGAACAAATCGGTATCGGGATAGATTTTACTGCTCGAGATGTGCAAAATTCATTAAAAGAGCGCGGACTTCCCTGGGAAATAGCCAAAAGCTTTGATGGCGCTGCTGCAATAGGCAATTTCTTCCCCAAAGAAGAGTTTGACCTTACCCATCTAAACTTTTCTCTGAAAAAAAATAATATTCTTGTGCAGCAGGGCAATACCCAGCAAATGATTTTTAGCTTTGATGAAATCATTTCTTATATTTCTCAATACTTTACTCTCCGTGTAGGTGATATTATTTTTACAGGTACTCCCGCAGGAGTAGGAAAAGTAGAGGAGAACGACTCCCTACAAGCCTATATAGAGGATATTAAAGCATTAGATATTAGGATTTTTTAAGCAAAAAATATAAAAAGTGGGTCAGAGACCCTTTTATTAAAAAAATAAAAAAGGGGACAAAGTCCCCTCCCCAAACCTAACGATTGCCTCTTCTTTTTATAGTTGTTTTTGCTTGTTTTACTTCGGTGAGGATTTCATCCATCAGCCTTTTATACTTATCTGCGCCATTAATCAGGGCTTGTGCCTCTATAAGTTTGATAAGTTGGGTAAAACATTCTTGCATCTTCTTACGAACTACTTGTGATACGCCTACTTTCAGGGTAGATTTCTCAACCGTACGGCTATTAAAGAGCTTTTCAAACTCGATATTCTCTGCTTTAAGGCTATTAACCCAAACCATTGCGGAGATTTTCTTTAAGTCGGCAACACTTTCTGCAAGCTGAAGGTCTTGCAACATCTGAGTAATCACTCCCGTGAGCTCGCGCTGAGGAAGCCCTGATACCTTTTTGCCAAACTTTTTTATTACGAGAGTCAATCGCTCTGCGGCTTGTACTTTTTCGTTCTCAGGATACTTTGTATAGAGCTTAATATGAGTATAGAGGCAGCTGAGTAAGCGTATCCTTGTCTTGTTGCGAGTATTCAATTCCTTTGTAAAGGCAGAGTTTATTTGCAGTTTCAGGACATTGTCCATCTCATTCATTGCAGGAAGGAATTTAGTCTCTACAAAGTCTTTTAGTTTAAGTTCTTCCAAGTCTTCTTTTTGTAAATGCGCAGCTACATTTGTAATAAACTGGAAGAAATCAATCATCTTTAATCTGCGTAAATCTGTGTTAATCATACTAATAAATTTTGATGGGTTAAAATTAAAAACAATTTATAATATAATCTAATTTATTTTTTGTAAAAATAGTATTTTATTGATTATGAGAATAAAAAATTTTCATTAATAGCTTATTTTTTTATAAATAAAAGGGGATGGAACCCTATTAATTGCTTAATAATAATTAGAATATCTTGATAGAATGTTGTTTTATTTTATCTATAATTGATATAGAAAAAATTAAATATGAATTTATTTAATAATAATTATAAAAAAGGAAATAAATATATTTATTTTTAATTGTTTGTTTTTTAAAGCATTATCATAAAATATATAGATTGCTCTATTTATTAAATCAGAAGAAAGAATATCATAAATAAGAGATGCTTTAGTTTTTTATTATTTTTTATTTTGACTGCTTAAATATATATTAGCCACATAATTACTGCAGTATTCCTGTATAGCCTTATGTGGGAGTATAAAAAATGGACAAGGAATGTTTAACTATGTAATTATATTTTTATAGTAAAGATTTTAACATGGTTTACTATATTATTTCAACTCTCATTCCCTATCCTTATTTGGTTTAAAAGATTTAGGAATTACATTATATTGTTAGGAGTTGTCCTGCATTTAGGAATATTTTTTATGATGAAAATAGATAATTTTTCATTTGTAATGATTTCTTGTTATACAATATTTTTAGATAATAAATTTTACAACAAAACCTTTAAACTATGAAAAAAATAATATTCATTCTGCTCCTGTTTATTTATTCATTAGTGCTCTCTCAGAGAGTTAATTATGGAGGAAGTCTCCAAAGTGCAGAAACAAAATACCATAGCATTGAGCTAAAAGGCATAGAAGGGGTAGAGGAGCGCTACCGGGAAGAAATTAAAGGAAATAAATTCCTATTTAAAGATATTCTGATAGGTAAGTATATAAGAACCTTGCGCTCAGATAAGAATACTGTGGTAGATACTCTAATTTTAGAAAAAGAAATCCTTGATGACAGGTTGCTTATCTCTAAATCTATTGAAGGAGTGGTTATTAGTGCTCCAAAGAATAAGTTTATTCAGATGAAAAACGGTATTATTAAGGTCAATGTACAGAATAATCCCATACTTTCTTCCGGAAATGTATTTGAGTCTATCAGTAAATTGCCGGGAGTTAGCTATGATGCTATAAATGATAGATTTAAACTCAATGGAAATACAGGTATCAGGGTAGAGATAGATGGAGAATCTCTCCTGTTAAGCGGTAATGAGCTGATGATTTACCTTAAAAACCTGCAAGCAGCCGAAGTGGAGAGCATAGAAATAAACTCCTCTCCATCAGCTAAGTATGATGCAGGCTCTGGAGCAGGAATTATCAATATAAAAACTAAAAAATTTAAGAAAGAAGGGGTCTCTGTCATCGCGAATACCAATGCTACAAAAGGCAGATACTTTAAACAAAGCACAGGAGCAAAAGCCCAGTATAATATTCATAATAAGAGTTTTGTGCTGAGGTATCTCAACTCCTATGGAGGAGATTTTGAGCAGGCAAATAGCCTGAAAGGCATTAGCAATAGCCTCTCTTCTGAGCAGGAAACCTATGCAAAAATCAATAATGCCAACCATAGTATAGGAGGTACTTTTGAGAACAGATTCTCTCATTCTAAGCTTACACTCAATACTAAACTTACATTCTATAATGAGGATATTCAGCAGAATACAGACTTGATATTCAAGAATAACAGCCTCCCGTATTCTGAAATTATCTCTCGGCAGATGAGTGATAACAGCCTCAGAACCTTTGATGCAGGTATAAGATATGCGTATGACTTTAAGAAATCCAGTTTAGTCCTGCGAGGGAATTATATTCGCTATAATACAAAGAATAATGCCCTCCTAAGCTCAAAGGAAGTGCAAAATATTCAGCATTTTAAGGATTTGGAAAACCGAGCTCCTAATACAGTAAATGCAGCAGTAATTCAAGTAGATTATACAAATAAAATAGACTCCACTTCTACCATAGAATCAGGTTTAAAGTATATTTTCCAAGACATTAATAATAAAAATCTATTCTATAAAAGGGAAATTAACGGCTGGGAATATGACGAACCTAAATCTAATGCCTATACTTATAATGAACATATCGCAAGTGCATATCTCCAATACTATAAATCTTTTAAGAGAATAGATATCATATTAGGCTCGAGGGCAGAATTTTCACCTGTTTATGGCTATTCTTCTGAAAATGATTATCATCTTAAGAGAGAAGAGCTTAATATCTTCCCATTTATTAATTTTTCTTATGCAAATCAGTCTAAAAATCATCACATAAGCCTATCGTATAACAAAAAAATCAATAGACCTAATTTTAAAAACCTAATGCCATTCGTCTATTATATAGACCCTTATACGAAAATTCTCGGAAATGCAGAGCTGAAATCAAATATCACTCATCAGCTTACCTTACAGTACCTCTATAAACAAAAATATATATTTAATATTATCTATTCACAGAACAGAGATGCTATCTATCAGACTCATATTCACAATAAAGCTACACTTTCCTCTATGCTTACACCTGTTAATATAGATAAAATTCACTCCATTATATTTAATGCCAATCTGTCATTTAATATGCTAAAATGGTGGAGTCTTAATGCTAATATAAACCTCTTCCGAGATAGCATAAAGTCTAATGATAATGCCCAAAATATAAATACACAGAGCTGGGCACACCAATGGGCGATTACCAATAGATTCTCACTCCCTGCAAAGATAAATTTAACCTCTGGTTTTGATTTTATTTCCGACTTTATACAAGGTCCCTATAAGACAACTTCTTTCTATGGACTAAGTTTAGGAATTAATCGTAATTTTATGAATAATCAGCTAAGATTTTCATTAACAGCTAATGATGTATTTAATAGAAAGGAGATTAAGAACCATTTATTGGCACAGGAGCAGAGCTATTTCTCTCGACAAACCTTTGACTCTCGATGGATAAGGCTCTCCCTAACCTACATTTTTGATAAAGGTACAAAGAATAATACCTCTTATGATGAAGATACAGTAGATAAACTAAAATCAAGACTTAAATAATGAAACTCATTATCCTTTATGATAACTGGTGTCCTAAATGTACCTCCTTTGCAAAGCTTATCAGTAAATTAGATTGGCTTCATTTGATAGATTGTAGAGAGCTTAGAAATATAGAAGAGCATTCATTAGATGAACAAGGACTAAATATTTTACTCGCTAAGCAACAAATGGCATCATTTACAGATAAATGGCAGTATGGTTTTACTTCCATCTATCTTATTTTTCTAAGATTGCCTGCTTTTTGGATATTTCTTCCTGCAATTATTCTCTTAAAGCTAACAGGAATAGGACAAATCCTATACAAAAACTTTGCTGTCAATAGAAAAATAATACCTCTCCATTGCGATACCTACTGCAAGAAGGAGGCATAGCCTCTTTCTTTGAGGCATCGCCCCTTTCTTTGAGGCATAGCCTCCTTTTTTGAGGCATCACCTCCCTTTTTATTCTTATAAAAAAAGAAATTATATACAAAAAAATATAAAATGGGGTCTTAGACCCCTTTTGTGTATGCAACAATTTCATAAATCGGACAATTTGTCCTTTTGTGTATGCACAAAAGTGCAAAATGAAAAGAAAAAATACTTTTGTGTCGACACAAAAGCGCAAAATCAAAATAAAAAATGGTTTTTTGTATGCAATAATTTCATAAATCGGACAATTTGTCCTTTTGTGCATACACAAAAGTATAAAATGGGGTCATTGACCCCTTTTGTGTCGACACAAAAGTATAAATTTAAAAGAAAAAATGGTTTTGTGTATGCACAAAAGTATAAAATAAAAATAAAATATAGTTTTGTGTAAAGACAGAAGTATAAAATGAAAATAAAAAATGGTTTTGTGTCAGCATAAAAATATAAAGTGGGATCTCTGACCATAAAATAGGGGGCTCAGACCCCTGTTTTTATCTTAGAGGAGAGAATTATTGTTAAGAGGATAGGGATTTGGAGAGCAGGGGAGGGGAGTATAGCAAATTGGAGAGGGATAATGAGAAAAAGAAAGCGGTGCTGGCAAAGCCAGCACCGCTAACAGTAATTAAAAAATCACTTTAATTATGAAGATATTATTTTTTATTTGCTTTTACGATAACATTATCTACTTCCCAACGGGTAGATTTGCCGTTTTCGGAAGTATATTTGAAGGCAATTCTTATGTTTTTGCCAGCAAAGTTATTCAAACTAAGCTTGCCGGAACCTACGAAACCTTTAAATCCAGATAAATCTGTATCAAAAACAGCGCTTGTGATTTCCGTCCAGCTTGTTGTAGTGGCATCACCTGTATAGTTATCGGTTACGAATACCTTTAGAGGGTTGCCATCAAAGGCTCCATCGGTTTCAAAGGAGAAATAAGCGGACTTAAATCCATTGAGCGAGATTTCTTTGGAGATAAGCCAGTCGGTATTTTTCTTTTTCTTCCCGTCGAAGAAAGCAGAAGGCTTCGGATTTCCGAAAGTTGTGGTTGTCCAAACCTCATCTCCCTCAATACTTACCGCAGTCCAGTCATTGAGATTCTCAAAACCTTCGTTAAATAATGTTACATCTTTGGTTGGGAGTGTACCATCACATCTTGGATTGTCTAAATCTGCCCCTCTAAGGTTAAGAATCCAGAGCTGAAACTTACCATTATAGTAACCGAGCACACCTGTTACATCTCCTTTACCTGTATCTACTTCTACATCGCTTGCGAGGAGCTTGTTATCATTTGTCCCGAAGTTGGCGCGCCCATTTGTTCGGAGTAGAATGGTATTCCCAGCGCAGTCTTCAAGGGTTCTGTTGCTGGTATTGGTTCCATCGGCATAGGTTTTCCCTAAATCGGAGCTTACAAACTGTAAGTCTTTTATTTTAATGTATCTACCGACATCATTAATGCTAAGTTCGGGGAGGGTTTTCAGTGTTGGGGTTACATTAATCAGAGGCTTCTCTGTACGGAAGAAGTGTTTGTATTTATCAACATCTTCTACACGGCTTACTTCACCCTTGTATAGTCCGCCCAATTGTATTTCTCCGTTTTTGGAACCGATGTATAGGTCCTTTAAATTGACTGTAAGCGTTCTACCTACTTGGAATCGTTGGTCAGAAAACAGTCCCGTACCACTACGATCGGCAAATTGCTGATGAGAAGCGATATTAATTTTGATACCTCCTGTGTTGTCTTCCACATAAACGAATCCTGTATGCTGCTTTCCATCTTTAAAGTTGTATGCTGCGAGGTTCCCAGACTCATCGTTTGCTGTTACAAGGGCAGTAAGGGTAGCATTTTCGGAGATTTGGGTAAGATTGCCTTGTAGAAGGGCTTTTACTTCGGCTACGCTGAGGGCAACGGCATCTGCACTGGCTTCGCACGGCGCAATAATCTTATCTATCCTCTCTTGATTCATATTCAAGTCAGCATCATCTACGATATAGAGCTGATAAGTGGTATTAAACTTGCTGAAAATACCCACGATATCTCCATTTCCAGAAGGAATGGTCTTAAGGGCAAAGGATGCATAGCCGCTCATTCTCGCTACTTTGTTGGCCGTAGTGCTTGTAGCGTCTATTAATTGTTTATCTGCACTCGAGCCTGTAGGAGCAAACTGCTGACAAAGGTGTTTAGCGGCAAATTCTGCGTTTTCTATCTTCACTAAACAGCCAAGATACTGCTCGTTTCCTTTAATCATATCACCTAAAGTCATTACTTTCGGAACGATAGTCTCTTTTTCAGAGCAAGAACGGATAATAACTTTTGGCAAATCGGATTCAAGGATTCTGGAAACCGAAGTTGCATTTTTTTCATTACCAAACTTCACCCCTAATTGTATTACGCCACCATACTCACCGATGGATAGCCCTGCAAGTTTTATATAAACCTTTGAGCCTTGAGGATAATGGTTGTAGGTAGAAGTAGCATCTACTGTGATTGTCAAACCTTGCGTAGGGTTTTCAGGTTTGTCCTGTATGAAAATGCTTTTGTAGATGTTACCCGTGTGGTCAGACGAAGAAACATAGCCCTCGATGTAGCGATTATCATCTTTCGGGAAGTCAAAAGTCTTTTTACCATCGTATAATTTCTTTAAGTTCTCCAAAGAAATTAAAGATAGGCTTGTGTCTTGGGATAAATCACCGCACTGATAGGTATTTGTATCTGGAATATCGAATTTATCTTCTTGTACGCAGGCTGTGAAGAGCAGCACAGAGGCTACAAGAGAAATCTGCTTTATTGTATTGAATATGTTTTTCATTTCTGATGATTTAAAAAGTTAATTAAAACCTAAGATATACATTAGCAAAGAACGTAGTACCCCTGTCATACCACAGTTTTGGTCCAAATATAGGGGTGCCTCTTTGACTTTCTACATAGGCATCGCGGAAATTAGATTTCCTGCCTTGCTCGAAGCCCCCCGTTACATAGTTTCTATTGTTGAGGATATTGTTTACACTTACGCTAATACCCATTCTGTACTTACCGAGAAGGAAAGATTTGCCCGCATTAGCATTGAGCATAAACTGGTCATCAAATTTTGTCTGCCTTACGAGGGGTTCAACGGTTTCAGGAGTAGCTTCTGGGATGCTGATTCCCGTTTTTGGATCTACGATAGCGGTGTAATTGTCGCCTGTACTTGGGTCGGTATAGAATTTATCCGTTCTGTTGAGCACAGAAATATCCAAATACTGATCCATCAAGTAGTTTGCACTTGCACCTATCCACCAGTATTTCGGGGAGTTGTATTTAATCCCTACCGAAAAAGCAGATTGTGGAGTGCCAGAAACCCTGTAATTTTTAATATTTGCTTTTCCAAGGTATTCAAAACCTCGTGCATAGTTCTCATTATCTGCACTTACATACACATTAGGAGTGTTTTTGTACTTATATTCTCCCCAGCTACCTGCAGCAGTTAGATTAAGGGTAGAAGAAAGTTTTAAATCTATTCCCAGCTCTGCACCTAAGTATTGTTTATGGGTTCCCGTCATAATTTCAGAGACGAAAGCATCCTGAGGCGTCTGTGAGCTACCGAGCTGAATACCTTCTGCATAGTATCTTGATACTTCTACTGCATTTTGAATGTCTGTAAGGTAGCCTGTAAGCCTTAGTTTAAGAGTCTGACCTCTCAATATGTAGCTCAAATCATTTGCATTTACGATCTGACTGGAAAGTTCAGGGGTAAGGATGTTTGACACCCTTGGGTTTACGAAGATTTCGTTTAAAGTAGGTGCTGCAGAGTAAAGCGTACCATTATATACGATGAAGTTTTTACCATTAATTGTATAGGTAACCCTACCTTTTAGCCCTGCATTGAGAGAATTGTACTTTGCACTCTTGCCTTTGGAATTGTCAGCATAGAAATGATTCCTGAATTTGCCCTCTCTTTGAGACTCGGAATAGGAACCGAATATGGAACCAACGACATTCCATCGGGATAAATCTACTTCTGTGGAAGCATTAAAGGTATAAGAGCTCCTAAGAAGGTCGTAAGAATACTGAGTTCTGTCTCCTTCTTTCACTTTTGTATTTGGGTTGTCTAAGTCATAAGGTTTATCATTGCCGAAAGCATTTACATTATTTGCGAATGCCGCTCCAAGGAGGTCTTTTATCTCTCGGAAGTTATCGGAGACCAAATTTTGATACGCAAAGTTTAAGTTGAGCCTCCAATTGCTTGCAAGTTTAGTATCAAAGTGAGAGATAAAGTTGAAAGTTTTGTCTTTATTCACATCTTCTACGATGGAATACCTTGCGCCTTTATCATAGTTGAGACGATTCATATTATAGAGTGCCTCCCAATTAATTTGGCTCTTATTATTGAGGAAATCATTCCTTTGAGCATCAATAATGGCTTGTTCTATGTCTGTAATATCTTTTCCGCCAAGGCTATTGTTCTCTTGGAATTTAGAAATCCAGTAGCTTGGGAGATTTCTGTAATAAGTAGGGTTTGGATCTGCGGCGTGGAACCAATCAAGGCGGCTTCTTCCGTCTCTACCGAACTGATAAGAGAATGTGTTGTTCCAATTTGAGGTTTTTCCCAGTTTATTATAGAATTGTAGTTGGAACATAGGCTCGTGCATCTTTTTGATTCTCGAGTTTCTCTTTTCACCATTCTGCCAGCCCCAGTAAGCGTTGTAGTTTTTACCCATTAAATCATATACTTCTTGGGTATTTGGACTGTTTGATGCCCTATAAGTAGGAGCTCCAAAGGCGGTTAGGTTAATAGAGAATCTATCGCTAAATTTCTTCTCGATAGAACCGAAATAGGCATAAGAATCTTGGTATAAACCATCAATAATACCTGTATTTGCCCATCTTCTACTTCCTGAGAAAGTAAATGCCCAGCCGCTTTTGCTCATACCAGTGGAGTAAGTAGCCATTAGTCTGTGGAAATAGCTTCTGTTAGTAAATGAATATGCGAGGGAAGTGCCTTTTCTGTAAGAAGAAGCCCTTGTGTTGTAGTAAATAACCCCTCCTAAGTTACCGAAAGTATATTCTGATGGGGTGATGTTGTCTGCATTCTCTATCGGATAACGGGTTACATCATTTAGCCCACCCCAATTTGAGAAGTCAATTCGTCCATCATCATTTTTAGACATAGGAACACCGTTGAACAAAACATCTTCATAGCGGTTATCTACCCCTCTTGGGCGGAACCAATATGCTCCTAATTCAAATGCAGCTACACTTTGGAAAGCATCTTTGCCTGCATTTAGGAGACCTACGGTTGGTTGCATAGAGCCACCGTCATCATCAGACATAGATTCATCTACCATCATAACACCAGAGTCCATAGCTCCTGCCATAGGCACTAAGTTGATTACCCCAAGGTCTTTTCTCTTTTCATTTGCAGTTACACTAAACTGGATAATCTGAGTCTCGAATCCAAATTTGGAAATAGTTACCTGGTACTGGCCTGGCTTTAAATCCACAAATTGGAAATAACCGATTTTATCGGCAGTAACATCATCATTAGACTGTAAAAGGTCTACTTCTGCTCTTTCTACCGGTTTACCGTGGTTATCTTTTACATACGCATAGACCGTGGTTTGTGCATAGTAAAAGGATGCAGGTAACAAGGTAAATAAAGAGATGAGAGATAAGTTCTTTATCATAGCATATCATTATTTAATTATCTTATTAGAATTGAATTTAGAGGGACAAAGATAAATCTATTTTTGAATATTGTTAATTTCTATTAACATTTTAGCTATGGTATCAATACTAAAAAACTAATGCTAAAACTTCAATATAAATCTCTGTTTTATTAATTTTGCCACAATTTATAAGGGGATAATTAATGTAGGAGTTAATTATCATTTCTGATAACATTTAACATTTTTAAAGATGAAGAAGTATGTATTATTCGGGCTGTTAAGTTTTACACTTATGCAGGCTCAGCAAAAACAAGTTCAGCGTGCTGCAATTGGTTTTATGAATGTGGAGAATCTATGGGATATTTATCCGTCTGCTGATTATATAGATGGTACTTTATCTCCCGATAATCCTGCTTTTCATAGGAGTGTGCTATTAGATTCATTGCAATACCTTCCTGTTACAGAAGAATACAGAGGAGAGTGGAGCGATGAGAAGCTTATCGGTAAAAAAGTAGTGAGAAAACAGATTTTAAGTGATGATTTTACTCCACTAAGCCCTAAAAAATGGGATAAAAAACTCTATGATGATAAAATGGGAAGGCTTGCAAAAGTGATTTCAGACCTCGGTAGAAAATATACGAATACAGCACCTGTGATAGTCGGGCTTATAGAGGTAGAAAACAGACAAGTGGTGGAAGAACTTACCAAGCAGCCCGCTCTCGCAAGGTATGATTACGGTGTAGCTCATTATAATTCCTATGATGCAAGGGGGATAGATGTAGCAATTATTTATCAGAAGAAAAGGTTTCTGCCTATTAAAATTTCCAAAAAGGAGATGAAAATCTACAGAGAAGATGGTAAGAGAGAATATACTCGTGATTTATTAATCGTTCAAGGGCTGTTAGACGGCGAGAAAATCGCAGTTATAATGAACCACTGGCCATCGAGGAGAGGAGGTACGGCCTCAAATCCTAAGAGAAATGCAGCTGCGGTCTATCTAAAAGAAGAGATGGACAGGCTGAGAGCAGAAATCCCAGGTATAAAAATATTAGCAATGGGAGACTTTAATGATGACCCCGATAATGAGAGTATCACTAAATATTTAGGTGCTGTGGGTAGAGAGAAAGACCTCTCTGAGACTTCTCCTTACTTCAACCCTATGTGGAAGCTCTTCAAAAACGGTGTGGCATCTTATGCTTACAGAGATGCACCTAATATGTTTGATCAGATTATTATGACTAAAAATCTCGTTCAGAATAAGGATAAGAAAACCTACGCTATGTTTACTACCAACATTTTTGCACCGTCTTATCTTATTACAGATTCTGGGCAGTATAAGGGGTATCCTTTCCGCTCTTGGGCAGGAGATCAATATACAGGTGGGTATAGCGACCACTTCCCAGCATTTACGGTTCTCCAAAGGGAGTTTTCTAAATAGAATTTAATGTTTTACTGTATAAAAAATGCTTGCTGAATCTATTCTCAGCAAGCATTTTTTTTTGTTAGGTTACTTTTTATTTTCCTTCCTCGCAGAAGATGTAGTATTGTACAGCTACTGCGGATTTAAAATGCGCCTTTATACTTTTTAAATCCCCCGAAGCGCTTTCTTTTGTAAAGTAGCTCCCCGCTAAAATTTTATAATTAGGTCTTAGGGAGGCGTCTACTATCGTTTTTGTATGTGGGAATTTCTGTCTAAAACTCGCCTTTATTTCATTTGCTTCTTTATTGCTTTTTACTACCGCTACTTGTATCTTGTAGCCCAATACTCGTGGGTTTTGCCTGCAAATCTCAGCAGTAGAGAGCTTCCTTTTCGGAACGGATATTCTTCTTGAGTCTAAGTCATCTGTATAGGAAAAACTACTATCATTTGTTGACCTTTTACAGTTATTGCTATCCATTTTGTTTATCAGTTCACTTACTTTTGGGCTTGCGGTTATCGTTAGTGGGGTTCCGTTTATTGTATCCACCTTCGTTACCGTTTGAGCGGTGCTGAAAATAAAAAATGAGGATAGATTAAGGCTGAGAGCTAATATTAATTTCTTCATCACGAAAATATTTTGAGCAAAAATAATAATAAATTTGATATATTATAGGAGTTCTGAGCTCTTAAAGATTGAGACCTAATTTTTTTATAAGGGATATATAGAAATATAGATAAAAGATGTGCTTATCAGAATGAATTATTATGAGTTTTGTAATTTTGTTCAGATCTCCTTTCATCATTGTACCATTTTGGTGTGTTTTGAGGATTTAGATGGTGAAGGTTAATATTTTTGAATATTTTATAAAGAGGTTTTTAGTTAAAAATCTTTATTATAATTAACAGTTTGATAATGCTTGTGTGTTTATTTAATTTATTGATTTTTAATGTAAATAAAGTGCGCTTGCAATTTAGACTACATACAAATTTAACTCGTATAAGGAAACAGGGGGTGGGGGTCTCTTAATTTTCTGTTAAATGTTATATTTTTGCCGGCGAGAAATAAAATTCATTTTTTTCATAACCCAATTTTACTATAAATGATTAGTTGGAGAAAGCATTACAGGAAAGCATTGGTAGCAATAGGTCTATTGCTATCTACGAGTGCTTCTATTTACGCGCAAGATGCCGCTACAGGTGATCCTAAAAACGGGGAGACTTTGTTTAAAACCAATTGTGCTGCTTGCCACGCATTGGATAAGCAGTTGGTAGGTCCGTCATTAGGAGGAGTTGTAGAGCGATTAGAAAAAGAACACGGTCTTGGGAAAGATTGGCTACACAAGTGGATTGTTAATTCTATGGATGTAGTAAACTCAGGAGATAAATACGCTAATGAGGTGTTTGAGAAGTTTAACAAAATCCCAATGTCTCCGTTTCCTAATCTTTCTGAGAAGGATATAGATGATATATTGGCTTATACTTCTAACCCTCCTGCACCAGAGCCAGCAAAACCAGCTGCAGCTCCAGAAGGTGCAAAACAGGCAAATGAAGAATTAGCACAGGAAAGCAAAGCGGATTTACAGTCTAAATTGATTATAGGTTCTCTACTTGCAGTTGTAGGCTTGCTTATCTGGGTTCTGCTCAGGTTAAGAGGGCTTATCAAACTTCAAAGGTCTGGTAACTTAGACCCTGAGAGAGCAAGAAAGGTAGAACGCCTTTATAATAGATTTAACCTCGTAGGTAATGGTTTGATGACCGTATTGGCAGTGGTAGCGCTCTATGGAGTTTGGAACTGGCTGATGTGGATTGGAGTTTATAAAGGATATAAACCAGAACAACCGATTTACTTCTCGCATAAAATTCACGTGGGAGAGAATAATATTGATTGCCAGCTTTGCCACTCTGGGGCTAAATATGGCAAGGTCTCCGAAATCCCGTCTATGAATGTTTGTATGAACTGCCACAGAGGTATTTCAGAATACAAAGGGGCTTATATCGAGCCAGGAAAAACAAAAGAATTCTATGATGGTGAGATTCAGAAAATCTACCAAGCTACAGGTTGGGATGCAGGTAGCCAGTCCTACACAGGGAAAACAAAACCTGTACAATGGGTGAGAATCCATAATATGCCAGATTTTGTATTCTTCAATCACGCTCAGCATGTGGTGGCAGGAGAGAAAGCGATTATTGATTCTCATAACAAGAAAAACCCTAATGATAAAATAGATGTTGTTTGTAAAGCCTGCCACGGCAAAGTAGATGAAATGAATGTGGTACAAATGGCAAATGATTTTACGATGGGATGGTGTATAGAATGCCACAGAACTACAGAGGTAGATATGACCAACGGATATAATAAAGAATATTTTGCGAAGCTGCACGATAAACTTAAGAAACAATATCCTAAATCTCAAGGTAAGATTACGGTAGATGCTATCGGAGGACTTGAATGTGGTAAATGTCATTATTAATAACGAAAAAATTAGAAGTATAAATGGCTTCAAATAAAATACAATTCAGAAGTATTCACGAACTAAAAGACCCAACGCTTACACAGAAGTTGGCTCAGAAAGAGTTTATAGAGGAAATCCCAGTAGATGAAATAAACGCTGCTGAGGAAAATGCAAATACTCCTCTCACTTCACGAAGAGATTTCCTTAAAATAGCTGGTTTCTCCACTGCAGCTGTTGCATTAGCGGCTTGTGAATCGCCAGTGATTAAGACAATTCCTTATGTGGTAAAACCGCATAATATTATACCGGGTGTTCCTAACTATTACGCTTCGGCTTACTATGATGGGTATGACTTTGCGAGCGTTTTAGTAAAAACAAGAGAGGGAAGGCCTATTAAAATTAATCCAAATCCTGCTGCAAAAGGTTTCGGTTGTACCAATACAAGAGCTCAGGCTTCTGTGCTTTCACTTTATGATAATGATAAGGTAAAACAACCTAAACTCGATAAGAAAGACGCAACCTTTGATGCACTTGATACTTACGCATTGAAGTCCTTAGAGGGAGCAGCGGCAAGTGGTAAGAAGATTGTTCTTCTCTCCCACTCATTACCTTCTCCTACATTTAAGAAGCTGTTTGCAGATTTCAAAGAGAAATATCCTACAGCAGAATTGGTGATATATGATGCAATCCCACTCGCTGCAAATCTTGATGCTGCACAGGAAGTTTTCGGAATGAGAGCATTGCCTGTTTATGACCTTACAAAAGCAGAATTGGTAGTATCCTTCCAAGCAGATTTCTTAGAGATGTTTAATGGTCAGAGCTTAGAGCATTCTTATGCAGAAGCGAGAAAACCAGGTAAGGGAATGCTAAGGCACATCCAAGTAGAAGCTAATATGTCTCTAACAGGAGCTAATGCTGATACAAGATACAGACTAAAACCAAGTGCGGTTCTCAATACATTGGTAGAGGTTTATAAAGGACTTGATGGAGAAACTTCTAACAAGGAGGCAAAAGAAATACTAAAAGAGCTTAAAGCAAAAGGTAATAAAGCTGTTGTTTTAGCGGATGGTTCTAAGGCGGCTATCGTTCTTTCTCACTTAATCAACCAAAAACTTGCATCAAGTGCATTTACTGGTGAGGCTTGCTTCCTTAAAGAGTATGATGGGGAAAGATATAAGCAATTGCTCTCTTGGCTTAATGCTGGTGAGGTAGATACGCTAATCATTAATAATGTAAACCCGATATATTCTTCCAACCAAGGGGAAGCATTCAAAACCGCAGCTACCAAAGCTAAAAATATCATCTCTTTCTGTGATAAGAAACACGAGGTTTATGATATTTCCAAAGCGGTAATCCCAGTAGCGAACTGGTTAGAATCTTGGGGAGATATCGCTCCACAGACAGGAGTTTATGCACTTACCCAGCCTACAATCCAAAAAATATTTAAGCCAAGACAATTAGAAGAATCTCTATTGGTTTGGATTAATGGAAAAGATAGCGAAGCGAATAATTATTACGATTATTTAAAAGCTAATGCTACAACTATCTTGCATAATGCTACATTTAATCAGGCTTTATATCACGGTATTAATGAAACTCCAAATATTGCTGGAAGACTTTCTTATACTGGTGGAGATGCAGAAGCTGCGATAAATGAAATAGCATCATTTAAAGCGACAGACTTTGAATTAACATTATATACAAATTCTATCGGAGATGGTACTCAGGCTAATAACCCTTGGCTTATGGAGCTTCCAGATCCTATTACGAGACTTTCTTGGGATAATTACTTGACCATTTCTCCAAAAGATGCAGAGAAACTCGGTATTAAGAATAAACTCAATGCAAGAATGCAGCTCGATGGAGATAAAGTAAACCTCTCCGTAAATGGAAAAGTTATACTGAAAGATGTTCCTGTATTTATTCAGCCTGGTCAGGCAGATGGTTCTTTAGGTATAGCTCTTGGTTATGGTAAGAAAAATTCAGGTAAAGTAGCTGCTACAGGTATTAATGCTTATCCACTCTTTGATGGGGTAAACTTTAATATCAATAATATTAAGATTGAAAAAACAGGCGAAGACTATGAATTCGCTGGAATGCAGCTCCAGAATACATTAATGGGTCGTTATGATATCGCGAAAGAAGTAAGCCTTAATGACTTCATTAATGTACCATTTGATGACCCTAAAAAAGGTTGGAATAAGCCATTGGAATATCATACGCTTAATGGCTCTCTACCTGCTGAAAAAATCACCCTTTGGGATTCTTATGATGATACAGATGGTCATCACTTCAATCTCTCAATAGACCTTAATGCTTGTACAGGATGTGGTGCTTGTATCATTGCCTGCCAAGCAGAGAATAATACTCCTGTAGTAGGTAAGCAGGAGATGAGAATGTCAAGAGATATGTACTGGTTGAGAATCGACCGTTACTACTCTGCTGATATTCCAGAAAACTTGGATACTGATAAAGACGGAAAATTAACGCCTGAGGAAGCAGTAGCTGGAGGTCTTGATGTTCCAGGTATGTATGGTAACGCATTTACAGATGGAGGTATCTTAAACCACGCAGCGGAAAATCCAAAAGTGATCTTCCAGCCTGTGATGTGCCAGCACTGTAATAATGCACCTTGTGAGAATGTATGCCCAGTAGCGGCGACTTCACACGGTAAGCAAGGTCAGAACCAAATGGCGTATAACAGATGTGTGGGTACCAGATATTGTGCAAACAACTGTCCATACAAAGTGAGGAGGTTCAACTGGTTCAACTATGCAATGAACGATAAGTTTGACTACCAAATGAACAACGACCTCGGTAGAATGGTTCTTAACCCTGATGTAGTGGTAAGAACAAGAGGGGTGATGGAGAAATGTTCTCTATGTATCCAGGAAACTCAGGCTACTATCTTAAAAGCTAAGAAAGAGGGCAGAAAAGTAACAGACCAGGAATTCCAGGATTCTTGTGCTTGTTCAGCAGCTTGTTCTTCCGGTGCTATGGTCTTTGGAGATATGAACGACAAAGATTCTAAGGTAAGAGAACTGTTTGCAAGTGATAGAAGATACTACCTATTAGAAGAATTAGGTGCAAGACCAAATGTATTCTATCATACAAAAGTGAGAAATAACGGAGTAGAAAATTAAAGTTTAAATAATAATAAGCTAAAAAATGTCACATTACGAAGCCCCGATTAGGGTACCCTTAATTAAAGGACATAAGACCTATCGTGATATCACAGAAGATATTGCAAGACCTATTGAGGAAAGAGCTGGTAAATTATGGTGGATTTCTTTATACGCATCATTGGTTCTTTTCATTTATGGATTTGGCTGTATTGCTTACACCATAGGTACAGGTATTGGAGCGTGGGGATTGAACCGAACCGTAAACTGGGGTTGGGATATTACCAACTTCGTGTGGTGGGTAGGTATTGGTCACGCAGGAACATTGATCTCCGCAGTATTATTATTATTTAGACAGAGATGGAGAATGTCCGTAAACCGCTCCGCAGAGGCAATGACGATTTTCGCCGTAGTACAGGCAGCAATCTTCCCTGTAATACATATGGGGAGACCGTGGTTAGGTTATTGGGTATTCCCTCTTCCAAACCAATACGGTTCTCTTTGGACGAACTTTAACTCTCCACTCCTTTGGGATGTATTTGCGATTTCTACATACTTCTCAGTATCGGTAGTCTTCTGGTTCATCGGTCTTATTCCAGACTTTGCAATGATTAGAGACAGAGCCAAAACTCCATTTACTAAGACAATGTATACTTTCCTTGCATTTGGCTGGGGAGGAAAAGCAAAACACTGGCAGAGATTTGAAGAGGTGTCATTGGTATTGGCAGGTTTGGCAACTCCGCTTGTATTCTCAGTACACACTACGGTATCCTTTGACTTCTCCACATCGGTGATTAAAGGTTGGCACTCTACAATCTACCCTCCTTACTTCGTTGCTGGTGCGGTATTTTCAGGATTTGCAATGGTACAGACGCTCCTCTTGGTAGCGAGAAAAGTTTGCCACTTGGAAGATTATATCACCAAGTATCATATTGAGATTATGAATATCGTCATCATTGTAACAGGAGGTATGGTTACTGTGGCTTATGCTTGTGAATATTTCATCGCGTGGTATTCTGGTTCAAGATATGAAGACTTTGTATACCTCTCTCCAGGTGCAGCAACTGGACCTTACTGGTGGGCATTCTGGGCACTTATTATCTGTAACCTTGTAGTACCAGCAGCATTCTGGTTCAAAAAAGTGAGAACAAATATTATAGCTACATTCCTCATTGCATTGGTTATTAATATCGGTATGTGGTTTGAGCGTTTTGATATTATCGTAATCAACCTTTCAAGGGATTACTTACCAGGTTCTTGGACTATGTTTAAACCAACGATTATAGATGTGGGTACATATCTTGGAACTATTGGATTCTTCGGAATTTTATTCCTACTCTACGCAAGAACTTTCCCAGTAATTGCACAGGCGGAACTAAAATCTATTTTGAAAATTTCAGGTGAAACTTATAAAGCAAAAGAAGGAGATGAGCACCACTAAAACTATATACGGAATTTACGCCGATGATGATGATTTAATGGCAGGAGTAAAAGCGTTTAGCGATAAAGGAATTAAAATTAATGAAGTCTATACTCCATTCCCTGTTCATGGGTTAGATAAAGCACTTGGTCTTAAAAAGACAAGAATCTCTGATGCTGCTTTTATCTACGCAGTTTATGGATTACTCATAGGGGGTATTACCACTTGGTATATGATGAATCACGACTGGCCGCAGAACATCGGGGGTAAGCCAGCGTTTGACTGGGCACATAATATGCCAGCATTCGTAGTGCCTATGTTTGAGCTTATGGTATTCTGCTCTGCACATATGATGTCTGTTACTTATCTTATCAGAAATAAAATGTATCCGGGAGCACCGGCTCAGAATCCAGATCCAAGAACTACTGATGATAAGTTTATGATCGAGTTTAAGAGTGATGATGTTGAAACTATAAAACAACTCCTTATAGAAACAGGAGCTGAAGAAATTTCTGTAAAAGAAGCATAATATGAAAAATTATATCATAAAAATTTCTGCAATATTGGGAGTTTCTGCTTTGGCACTTACTTCTTGTGGTCCAAAAGAAAATCCACCATTGGTTTACTTCCCAGATATGTACTTCCCAGTGGCATACGATCCATTAATGAAAGCTGAAGACCCTTATGTAGATCATAAAAATGAAATACCTGCTTTCGTGAAAAATGATGGAGCTACAGGCTTAGTTCCAGTAGATGGTACAGTGGCACAAAATGAGGACGGAGTAGTAGAAGTAAATGATGCAAGACCTCTTAGCCCTACGCAGTATAATGAGGGTTATGATGCATCTAAACTGGTTACTGCTTCACCGCTTAACGCTTCTAATCTGGATAAGGATGTAGCAAGAGGTAAGGATTTGTATAATAAGACTTGTGCAGTTTGCCACGGTACAGCAGGAGATGGCCAAGGTTCAATCGTGAAATCTGGAGCTTATGTAGGTGTGCCTAACTTTAAAGACAGAGAGGTTACATTGGGCTCCGTACACTATGTGCTCTCTTATGGTAGAAACTCTATGGGCTCTTATGCTGGGCAGTTAAAACCTGGTGACAGATGGAGAGTGGCAATGTATATAATGAAAGAATTTAAAGGTCAAAAAGATTTTGCAGGTAGCCCAATAGCTGCTGCAAAACCAGTTGCTGACTCTACTCAAACTAAATAATTAAAAGAGAAAAATATGTATACTTTTTCATCTAAATTAAGATTATTTTCAATTGTACTTTTAGTAGCGGGGCTTGTGCTCTTTGGTGCAGGCTATATGATGAATCATAAGATTGATGATGCTCAGATAGAGCAGATGATGGCAGATTCTCACAAGAGCGGTCATAATGCTCCTACTCATTCCCACGAAAAAACAATTGATAAGAATACAAAAGACCACGCGGATAAAGGGCACGATGCTCATATGGATCTTGCGCATCATCAGGTGCATAACCGTCCTTGGGCAGCGCTTCACACTGTTGCGGTATTCCTTTTTGGTTTGAGTGCTTGTGCTTTGTTTTTCTATGCTATTCAGAATGTAGCACACGCAGGTTGGCCAATTATTGTACTTAGAGTAATGGAAGCGGTTTCTTCTTTCATTCCTTATGGAGGGGCACTTTTACTCCTTATAATGGTACTGAACATTACTCATAATGCACATATGTTCCATTGGATGGATCCAAGTCTTGTAGATCCAGAATCCGATCACTTTGACTCTATTATTTTTGAGAAAAAGATATTCCTCAATATTCCACTTTATGTTTTCAGAAATATAGTATATGTTTTCGGGTCTATCTTCTTCCTTTGGAAATTGAAATCTCTCTCTAAGAAATTAGATCAAACTAAGGACAGAAAAGATTACAGCAAAATGTATAGCTGGAATGTAGGTTATATCGCTTTCTTCGGTTTTGCATCTGCATTTTGGGCTTGGGACTGGTTGATGTCTATTGACCCTCACTGGTACTCTACAATGTACATCTGGTATTCTATGGTAAGCTGCCTTACTTCTGCTGTTGCAGTTATCCTGATAATAAGTGTTTATCTCAATAAAGCAGGTTTCTTACCACAGTTTAATGATAACCACTTGCACGATTTAGGTAAATTCCTCTTCGCTACGGCTATGCTTTGGACTTATACTTGGTTCTGTCAATATATGCTTTACTGGTATGCGAATATACCTGAGGAATCCAACTACTTCTTTGGAAGATTCGAGCATTACAGCCAAACATTCCTTCCGATGCTGATTTTCAACTTTGCTATTCCATTAGCAGTAATGGTAAGTTCAAGCATCAAGAGAAGAGCTTGGGTAATGGTTCTAATGGCGGTGTTTATCCTTATCGGGCACTGGATGGATTACTTTAATATGGTAATGCCGGGTACAGTAGGTATTTTCTGGGGTATCGGTCTATTAGAAATAGGTGCTGTATTATTTGTAGGAGGCTTATTCGTCTTAACGGTAATGTCTGCACTCTCTAAACTGAAACTCATTCCTGAGGGGAACCCTTACCTTCACGAATCAAAAATATTTGAATATCCTTTCTAATATTCACAATTAAGAAGATAATGAAAATAGAAGTCTCCCTTGCGTTTCGTGAGGGGGATTTTGTTTTTGATGGGGCAGAATTTATATTTGTAGGCTTAATGATATTAAAATGAAGATTACAGAGCATATACAGAATGCTGATGGCAAAACGCTTTTCTCATTTGAGATTGTTCCTCCTCAGAAGGGAGTAGGCATTTCGGATTTGTATAAGAATATAGACCCTCTTATGGAGTTCAAGCCGCCGTTTATAGATGTTACCACCTCTCGGGAGGAGTATATATTCCTTGAGCGGGAGAATGGGTTGGTAGAGAGAAAGGTTACCAGAATGAGACCTGGTACTTTGGGGATTTGTGCTGCCATTCAGTATAAATATAGCGTAGATACCGTTCCTCATCTGCTCTGTGGAGGCTATACCAAGGAGGAAACCGAATATCTCCTTATAGACTGTATGTATCTTGGGATTCAGAATGTGGTTGCTCTAAGGGGGGATGCAATGAAAGGTGAAAAATACTTCAAACCCGCATTAGGTGGGCATTCTTATGCTTCGGAGCTCGTTGAGCAGATCGATGCCCTCAGGTGCGGTAGATATCTCAATGAAGATACGGGCTATAAAGGCTGTGCTACCGATTTCTGTATCGGTGTGGCGGGTTATCCAGAGAAGCATATAGAAGCACCGTCTATCAATTACGACCTTCAAATGCTCAAAAAGAAAGTAGATATGGGGGCAGATTATATTGTAACCCAGATGTTTTTTGATAATCAGAAATACTTTGATTTTGTTAAAAAAGCAAGAGAGATGGGAATCACCGTCCCGATTATTCCTGGCATAAAGCCTGTCTCCACTAAAAAACACCTCCAGCTCCTCCCGCAAGCGTTTAAGATCGACCTGCCAGAGCCTCTGATAAATGAAGTTGCAAAATGCAGTGATAATAATGCTGTGCGCCAAGTGGGGATAGACTGGGCGGTGCATCAGTGCAAGGAGCTTTTAGATTTCGGAGTGCCCGTTTTGCATTTCTATTCTATGGGCAAGAGTGATAATATTTACAAAATTGCAAAGGAGCTGTTTTAGTAGGGGAAAGATTTAGGATGGCTACCTAAACCTTTTATTAAGAATCCCTCGTTTTGCATTTTCGTAGTCTTGGGGGGCGCAGGGCGTCCAGTTTTTGGGATTATCGCCAGTACCGAAGTACCACAGCCCGCTAAAGCTATCTTTTTTAAAGCTCCATTCGGTGTCATCTATCATCACGAGGAAGGTCTCATAGCTTCGTTCTTTGGGGTGGGTTTTCTGGATATTTACCCCTTCTATCAGGTACCAAATCATTTGAGCCAGAAGCTGATGATTGAGCAAATTTTTCGACTGAATATTAAAATTAAACAGTCCGAAAGAGGCTAAATTCTCACCCAAGCCTATTTCTTTCATATAGGCACAGATTTCTCGCCTGTTCAGCCCATTAATCTGAGGTTGGGTAGAGAATCCACCAGCAAAGCTTTCCACTGCATTGCAATTGAGGCTCACCAGATTGGCTCTCCTTAGGAAGGGTTCTGCTCTTTCGGTGATATTCATCATTTCCGAAAGGCGAAGGAGGTCAAACTGAATATCATTGATGAGTTTCAATGCCTCTACATCGTTTAAATGTTTCTGATAGCCCAGCAGGTGGAAGCTCCTGAGCATTGAGCTTTTCTCCGTCAGGATTTTGTTTAAGAAATTGAATTCAGTGAGCTCGTTTCCGCCTTCATCAAGATGTAATATATTGGAAATTTGAGCATAATCAATGTCTCTACCTTGTAAATTAAGCGCTGAAAATAGCGAATGGGTAAGGTCAATACTCCCCCCAATCACCACAGGGAGGGTCTTTTTTCTATGGCAGAGGCTTAGGATTTCCTGCAAAATATAGTGGGTATCTTGTGGTGCTTTCCCAGAAATCAGCTCGCCCAAATCGCAGATAGGCACTTCAAAATCATAGCCCGAGAGCCTGTACAGGTGCTCCCTCATCAGGTTATAGGGGCGCACCTCTGCGCTACCGCCCCCACCTCTATGGTCTGAGACGAAGATTAGAGCGATTCCTCCCTCCTCAATCGTGTGGCTTATCTTGCTTCCGAGCTGCCATTTCTCGGTTTTAATGCTTGGCGGAGCTAAAAAAATATCTTCAAAATTCATAAGTACAAAAGCGAATGCTCCCAATCGTATTCGCCGCACGAAAGTAGCAAAATAAAACCAACTCCCCAAGAGAGGATTTATTTAGAAGACTATATTAATAGGAGCTTCCCTGTTTTTCTTCGAGTCTGAAAAAAGTTGGATAAAAAGGTAATACTCTTAATAAGTTTTAAAAAAGGCACTATACCGTTCACTGGCCCAGGAAATATTTGTACTTTTGTGCGGTTTTATTAAAAAATATTCAATGGAATTAGCACTGAAAATCTTTCAATTTGTACTTTCAATCTCAATTTTAGTCCTCCTCCACGAGCTGGGGCACTTCCTCCCTGCAAAGTGGTTCAAAACAAGGGCAGAAAAATTCTTCCTCTTCTTTGATGCGTGGTTCTCTATCTTCGCAATGAAGAAGATTAATGGAAAATGGCAGTTTAAATTCTTTTCTAAAAATCAGCCAGATACAAAGATTATTAAAGTAAATGGAGAGAAAAAAGAAGTGCCTATTAATATAGCGGAATTAGATGATAATGACTGGCGCAAGCACCCAGAAAGCACGAAATACGGCATCGGATGGCTACCTATGGGCGGCTATGTGAAAATCGCAGGGATGGTAGATGAGTCTATGGACCTCGAGCAGCTGAAAAAGCCCGCTCAAGACTGGGAATTTCGCTCCAAACCCGCTTGGCAAAGGCTGATTATAATGCTCGGTGGGGTTACGGTTAATTTCTTCCTCGCTTGGTTTATCTACTCTGCATTGGCGTTCTATAAAGGAGAGAAATATATAGATATCAGTAAGTTTGATAATGGGATTGCAGCCTCCAAAGCAGCTGAAAAAATGGGCTTTAAAGAGGGTGATAAAATCATTAGCATAGACGGGAAGCAGGAAAAAAGATTCGGAGTAGCGGCTATCAATATCTTGTTTAGCAATGAAGTAACTGTGCTTAGAGACGGTAAAGAGCAGACCTTCCCCATAAATGAAGAAGGCGTTGCGGAGGTCATCCGTTCCCGAGAAGTGCAGGCATATCTCTCCCCGAGAATACTCCCAGTAGTAGATTCTGCAATTGGAAACGCCGCAAAAGCGGGGCTAAAAAAAGGAGACCTCATCCTCTCTGTAAATGCTAAGGAAACGCCGTTTTTTAATGATGTTGAAAGCATTATAAGAGCCAATAAAGGCAAAACCGTAAGCGTAGAAATTAAAAGAAATAATACGACAGAAACCCTGAATATCCCTGTAAGTAAGGAAGGGATTATCGATATCATACCAGAGGTGGATGTGATAACTCGGCAGGAGTATTCGTTCTTAGAATCCGTTCCTGTAGGCTTTAACCGAACGATTTCTGCACTTACAATGCAGGTAAAGCAGTTTAAGATTATCTTCAACTCTAAGACTCAAGGTTATAAAAATGTAGGTGGACCTATTGCCATCATCAATCAGATGAATGTAGACAAAGACAAAGAAGGAAATTTGAGTATCAATTGGGAGATTTTCTGGAGCTTCACGGCAATGTTCTCCGTATGGCTGGCATTCCTCAACCTGATACCCATCCCAGGCTTAGACGGTGGGCATGTACTCTTCACCCTTTGGGAAATACTTACTGGAAAGCCCGTACCACAAAAGGTATTAGAGAATGCACAAACAATTGGGGTTATTTTTCTATTAGGCTTAATGGTTTTAGTATTTGGGAATGATATACTTAAATTAATATTAGGAAAACTATAGAAAAATATTTTCAAAAAAGTGGAGCTAAAATTTGGTAGATATAGATAATGTTTTTACATTTGCACCACTGAAAACAACACAGTAGCCTTTTTAGCTCAGTCGGTTAGAGCATCTGACTGTTAATCAGAGGGTCGCTGGTTCGAGCCCAGCAAAAGGCGCTTTTATTCAATAGAGTATCAGTTTTAGAACTGGTACTCTATTATTTTATTATTTTGCTTAATAGCTCGTATAATACTCCTTAACCTCCCCATATTCTATGAAAAAAACTATCTTTGCAACCACTGATTTTGAAGATGAAAAACATTAGGAATTTTTGCATTATTGCACATATTGACCACGGGAAATCTACCCTGGCAGATAGACTTTTAGAATACACCAATACCGTTACCCAAAGAGAATTGCAAGCCCAGACTTTGGATGATATGGACTTGGAGAAAGAACGAGGGATTACCATTAAATCTCACGCCATACAGATGGACTATGAGTACAAGGGCGAGAAATATGTCCTCAACCTGATTGATACCCCTGGGCATGTGGATTTTTCTTATGAAGTTTCCCGATCCATAGCGGCTTGCGAGGGGGCTTTGCTCATCGTAGATGCAGCGCAGAGCATACAGGCGCAGACAATTTCTAACCTTTATCTCGCTTTGGAAAATAACCTTGAAATTATTCCTATTCTTAATAAAATAGACCTTCCTTCGGCTAATCCCGAGGAAGTTACAGATGATATTGTCAACCTCCTTGGCTGTAAGCCCGAAGATGTTTTACGCGTTTCTGGCAAAACAGGTGAAGGTGTTCGTAAGCTCCTAGAGCAGATTGTAGAAAGAATCCCAGCACCAGAGGGCAACCCTGAGGCACCGCTTCAAGCGCTGATTTTTGACTCTGTTTTTAATCCGTTTAGAGGGATTGAGGCTTATTTTAAGGTGGTAAATGGCAGTATTAAAAAGGGTCAGAAAGTGAAATTTATGGCAACTGACCGCACCTATGATGCCGATGAAGTTGGCACACTCAAGCTAAAACAAGTCGCTAAGCAGGAGATTAAATGCGGAGATGTGGGCTACATTATCTCTGGAATAAAAGATGCCCGAGAGGTGAAAGTGGGAGATACCATTACCTCTGCTGAGAACCCTGCACCAAGCCCAATAGAAGGTTTTGAAGAAGTGAAGCCAATGGTTTTCGCGGGGATATATCCGATAGAGTCCGAAGACTTTGAGGAGCTTCGTGCATCGTTAGAAAAGCTGAGGCTGAATGATGCTTCCCTTGTTTTCGAGGCGGAGAGCTCGGCAGCCCTTGGTTTTGGTTTCCGTTGTGGCTTCCTCGGGATGTTGCATATGGAAATCGTGCAAGAGAGGCTAGACCGAGAGTTTGGAATGAATGTCATTACTACCGTTCCCAATGTGTCTTACCACGGATATACTAAGAAAGAGCCCGATGTGCCTATCCTCATCAATAATCCTTCGGAGATGATGGATCCAACGACGATGGACAGGGTAGAAGAGCCGTATATAAAAGCATCAATCATTACAAAATCCGACTTTGTAGGTCCAGTAATGACCCTTTGTATTGAGAAAAGAGGAGAGATTGTTAATCAAAGCTACCTCACTTCCGATCGTGTGGAGCTTATCTTTAATATGCCGCTTTCCGAAGTGGTGTTTGATTTCTACGACAGGCTGAAATCCATCTCCAAAGGTTATGCATCGTTTGATTATCATCCCATCGGTTTCCGCCCATCGAAATTAGTGAAGATGGATATCCTTATTAATGGCGATATGGTAGATGCACTTTCCTCCCTCATCCACGATACAAATGCTTATACGATTGGAAAAAAGATGTGCGAAAAACTCCGAGAGCTCATCCCAAGACAGCAGTTTGATATTGCCGTACAGGCAGCTTTGGGTACGAAAGTCATCGCTCGAGAAACCATAAAAGCCCTAAGAAAAGATGTAACGGCGAAATGCTACGGTGGTGATATTTCCCGAAAGAGAAAACTCCTCGAAAAGCAGAAAGAAGGTAAAAAGAAAATGAAGCAAATTGGTCGTGTAGAAGTACCACAATCTGCATTTATGGCGGTATTGAAGTTGAATGATTAAATTTTTCAGCAATAAAATCCACAGTTTTTCTGTGGATTTATATTAGATTAAGAATTAAAAAATGAGAAGCATATATCATTTATAGCGATTAACTTATGGCAACCACTGATTTTATTAATAGTATTTATGATGGTTGTTTAGCAGTTAGAGGTGTATTAAAACTATATTAATGTTTTGAAATACTGATGATATGAAGAGAGTAATAGTATTTTGTCTGATGATTTTATTATTTATTTCGTGTAGAAGCTACTCAGAAAAGGACTTAATAGGAGTTTATACACCTGTAAACTATAGGAATACATTTGATACCATACACCTAAAAAAGAATAACAAATATTACAGAACGGTTTATAATAAAAGTAAAGAGCGTGTAATTGAAATAAGGGGAGAGTGGAGTGTAAGGGAAGATGTAATAGAGTTTAAATCTCCATACTTTCTCAATCTGGATAGAGACCTGGTTATGTATCCTGAACTTTTGCAGGATACGGAAAGTAATGGCTTAGGTTATATTTGGAAGAAGGTTGGTGTATTTGAATTTTGTGTCGGATATTTTGGGGTAGACTTACCTAATCAAAATTGTTATCGTAGATTGAATGATTAAATAAACTGTAAGAAGAAAAAATTTTAAATTTTTCTTCCCTCACCCAATAAATCCCTTTTCAAAATCTACTAAAATAATTCCTGATGGTTTCCTACTTCAGTGGATTCACTTACTAAGGCTTTAATAACATCTATCCAGCGGTCTTCATCATTGAGGCAGGGGATGTAGTGAAAGGTTTCTCCTCCTGCATTTAGAAAGATTGAGCGGGCTTCTACTGAGATTTCTTCGAGGGTTTCAAGGCAGTCGGAGACAAATGCAGGGCAGCAAATAACCAATTTCTTTTTACCCTGCTTGGGGAGGTTTTGAAGGGTAGCATCGGTATAGGGCTCTATCCATTTATCTTTTCCAAGGCGGGATTGGAAGCTGGTCTGAGCCTTTCCATCTAAATTGAGACGAGAAGCAATGGCTGCGGTAGTGTTAAGACATTGTTGTTTGTAATCAATTTCATACAGAGGTTTGCCTTGGTCTTCACCCCAGTTGGGAATAAGCGAGGTTATTTTTTTATCAACTTTTGGAAGGTGCCGCTCTGGAACGCCGTGGTAGGAGAAGAGGAGGGTATCAAAATCTTCGGGGAGTTTTTCTTTAATGCTCTGTGCAAGGCAGTCTAAATAGAGCTCCTGTTGATAGAAAGAACCGACATATTTAATACTGAGATTAGGGAATTTTAATTTTCTTACTTCCTCGGCTTTAGCAATAACGGTCTCTGTAGTACTCATAGCATACTGTGGATAGAGGGGGAAGAGGATAACTTCGGTTACACCTTGCTCGGCGAGTTTTCTAAGCCCTGTTTCTATGCTGGGCTCGGCATATCTCATCCCTATTTCTACGGGCATATCTACCTTTTGCTGAAGTTTGGTTTTTATTTTTTCGGTATAGACGATAAGTGGAGAGCCTTCGCTTGTCCAGATGGTTTTGTATGCCTCTGCGGATTTTGCAGGACGGGTCTTTAAGATAATCCCACGAACCAAAAGATAACGAAAGAACCATCTGTAATCTATGACTCTTTCATCCATCAGAAATTCGTCCAGATACTCCTTTACATCTTCTATCGAAGTAGATTTTGGGGAGCCTAAATTTACCAGTAGAATACCTCTTCTCATTATTTTATTTAAACCTGTCGGTAATGTATTGGTTATTAATTTTATTATCCGTTTACGGCTTCTACTACTTCTACTAAGTCTGGTAGGAATTGTTTCAAAATGTTTTCTATCCCATTTTTCAGGGTAATTCTCGAACTTGGGCAGCCCGAGCAAGCACCTTGTAGGAGCATTTTAGCTACTTTATTTTCTTCATCGTAATCTATAAGGGAGATTTTCCCTCCGTCGTTTTCCACTGCTGGAGCCACATACTGAGCGAGTACATCTGCGATTTGCTGTTCCTTTTCGGTATAGTCTCTCTCGATGATTTTCTCTACTGGGCTTTCGTGCTTTTGAGGTTCAATATGGGTTACTTTACCACCGTCTTGCAAGTATTCTGCGATGACGCTTCGTACGGCATTCATCACTTCGTGCCACTCTACGCTGCTGTTTCGGGTAACTGCCACAAAATTATCGGAAACGAAAACTTGAGTAACGAAATCAAACTCATTATAGATGGCTTCGGCAAGGGGTACATCTGGCGTGCGGTTCTCTACTTTTACTTCTATAAACCCATCGAGGATGAGCTTAGGAGAGACGAATTTCATTACATTGGGGTTGGGTGTCATCTCTGCATAGATTGGGAACAGCTCCTTTCTCTTCGTTTGTCGGTAGATTCTTGGGTTTGCGAGCAGCTCGTCTTGTATTACTTCTCTCAGGCTTTCGGCTACGCTCTCCCAATCTACGCTATCGGCTTTCTCTACTGCAATAAAATTAGCAGTGATGAATATTGATGAGATAAAAGGATATTTAAAAAGCTCTTGTGCGAGCGGTATTTCTGATATGTCGGAATCTCTGTGCAGTTCCAAACCACCGGGGATAAGGGTATAATCTACCACGAACTTTGTTACATTCGCATTTTCCGTAGGTTCTATATGTACATTCAGCATTTTATTATTAATTTTGAGGGGCAAAAATAAGGATTACTTATTAGATTTATGCTAAGGAATCATAAGACTTTATCAATTTAGATTTTAGGTTCGGTAGATTTTAAGCCTTGATAAATCATTTATCTAACAAATTCAAAATACCTGTAAAATATGGCACTTATAAAAGATGTTTTAGGCAAAAGCCCTGTGATAGGCAAAGGGACTTACCTCGCAGAGACGGCAACCGTAATTGGTGATGTACAAATGGGAGAAAACTGTAGCGTGTGGTTTAATGCCGTTATCCGTGGCGATGTACATTCCATCAAAATCGGGAGCAAAGTAAATATTCAGGATAATGTAATGCTCCACTGCACCTATCAGAAGTCTCCACTAAGCATTGGGAATAATGTATCCATCGGGCATAATGCCATAGTACACGGCTGTACAATAAAAGACAATGTCCTCATCGGAATGGGGGCAATCGTGATGGATGACTGCATTATAGAAGAGAAATCCATCGTAGGTGCAGGCTCCGTAGTTACCAAAGGTACCCACATAAAATCAGGCGAAGTATGGGGCGGGATACCCGCAAAAAAAATAAAAGACATCAATGCTGAGCTCCTCGAAAACGAAATCCACCGCATTGCTGATAGCTACATAAAATACGCCAGCTGGTATACCCTGACGGGTGGGACTTTTATTAAATAAAACAGGAAATATTTGCTTAAAATAAAGGCTTGGTCTGATTCATCGCGTTTTAATCTTTTTAAAAATCAAAACTGATGTAGATTAACAATAAAACAAAGTTTTGATAGTTATTAGAAACAAAAGTTATTTTCAATAGCATTTAGTGTAGGTTTAATAAAAATTTAACCAAATTTTTTGTAGGCTCTAATATCTAAAATGCACTTAAATTTATATCTTTGTCATCTTAAAAAAATTAGAAAAGAGAAATGGGGTTATTTGATGTATTTACGCAAGAAATTGCAATAGACTTAGGAACAGCAAACACACTGATTATCCACAATAATAAAATCGTTATAGACCAACCTTCCATAGTGGCTATTGACCGTAATACAGGTAAACCAATAGCTGTGGGAGAGCCAGCAAAACATATGCAGGGGAAAACCCACGAGGATATAAAAACTATTAGACCACTGAAAGATGGAGTTATCGCAGATTTTCAGGCATCTGAGCATATGATTCGTGAGTTTATAAAGCAAATTCCAGCTGTGAAAGGTAAGCTCTTTCAGCCTGCACTTAAAATTGTAATTTGTATACCATCAGGCATTACAGAAGTAGAAAAAAGAGCGGTGAAAGATTCTGCTCAAAAGGTAAATGCTAAAGAGGTACGCCTTATCTACGAGCCTATGGCGGCAGCAATAGGTGTGGGGATAGATGTACAGAAACCGGAAGGGAATATGATTGTAGATATAGGTGGTGGTACTACCGAGATTGCAGTGGTCTCCCTCGGTGGTATTGTGTGTGATAAGTCTGTCAAAATCGCAGGAGATGTATTCAATAACGATATTGCATACTATCTAAGAACTCATCATAATCTCTATATCGGTGAGAAAACTGCGGAGAGGATTAAGATAGAAGCAGGCTCGGCTACCGAAGATTTGGATGTAGAATTAGAAGATATCAGTGTGCAAGGACGAGACCTTATTACAGGCAAGCCAAAAGAAATAATGATTAATTACAGAGAAATTGCAAGAGCTCTGGATAAATCCATTATAAGAATAGAAGATGCTGTGATGGAAACCCTCTCTATGACCCCACCAGAATTGGCAGCAGATATTTGGAAAACAGGAATCTACCTTGCAGGAGGAGGGGCTTTGCTCAGAGGCTTGGCAGATAGGCTTCATAAGAAAACAGGACTGCCAGTATTTGTAGCAGAAGACCCTCTAAGAGCCGTAGTAAGGGGTACAGGCATTGCTCTTAAGAATATGGATAAATTTAATTTCCTTATAGGTTAAACAAAATTTCAGTATAGAATTTTATGGGCATATTACTAAGGTTCTTTTCAAAGAACAGCCTGTTTTTATTCTTTCTGTTTCTGCAAATCATCTCCCTTAGTTTGATGTTTTGTATGAATACAATGCAAAGGTCGTGGATTGCTGCTCAGTCCGCGGCTTTTAATGCTTGGATAGCTGGGTATATAGATGAGGGAGCGTCTTATCTAAAACTCAAACAAGCCAATGAAGAGCTCATAAAACAGAATAAAGAACTGATGGAGCAGCTCTATGGAAGGGAATACTCATCTTCATCAAAACCACGAGTAATAGCAGACTCCACTCAGGGGAAGCAGATGTTTACCATTATAGATGGAGATGTTATTAATAACAGTATCAATAGGAAAAATAATTATTTTACCATCAACCGAGGGAGTAAAGATGGGGTGGAAGATGATATGGGCGTGATTTCTCCTAATGGAGTTGTGGGTATTGTGGTGAATACAACGGCTCATTATTCCCTTGCTCAGTCGGTTTTAAGTGTAGATAAGATAAAAATCAATGCTTCACTGAAAAACTCAGGATATTTCGGCACGCTCACTTGGAATGGGGAAGACTCTCGGCTGATGCACCTTGCTGATATCCCTAAGTATGTATCCTTAAAAGTTGGAGATACCGTAGTAACCGATGGTAAATCGGCAATATTTCCACAAGGAAAAATGATTGGAACCGTTGCGGGTTTTGAAGTAGATAATAAAACTGGATTTTGGGATATTTCGGTGGAGCTAAGCGAGAAAATAGGAAAACTCAGCAAGGTATTTATAGTAAAAAACCTGAAAAGAGAGGAGATGAAGCCTATACAGGATAGTTTAATGAAACACCAAAAAGCAGAATAAAAGGATATGATAACCAGAAATATTTTTTCAGATATAATTTTCATTTCTGTGCTTGCTGTTTTTCAGGTAGTGGTACTGAGCAGAGTTAATATTCTCGGAGAGTATACTCCTGTAATGTATCCTATGTTTGTTATGTTTTATCCTTTTTTTAGAAATAAATATATCTTTCTTTTGCTCAGTTTTCTTTTGGGATTTGTAATAGATGCCAATATTGGCACTTGGGGAGTAAATGCCTTTGCAACTACTCTTATCGCCTATTTTAGAACGATTATTTTCCGTACTTCTACAGATTCGGATACTGATTTCTTCTCTTTCCAGTCTATACAGTGGTCGCAATTCATCTTTTTTATATTGATGAGTGTTTTTCTGCATCAGTTTATTGTGCAGTTCCTCGAGTATTTTAAACTTTCAAGAGCGGTAGATATACTTATTAATGTATGTATTACAAGTATTATCTCTTTCTTTTTTATACTGGTTTATGCCATTGCATTTAGAATAAAAGAAAAAGTATAAATCTTCTTAAAGGGCTTTTTATAGCCCTTTTTTATTTTGTCATAAGAGAAGTTTTTGTCCAATTGTTAAAATTTCTCATAAAATTTGTTAGTTTAATCTAACTTTTTATATTTGCAAGGTCAATTAATGCTGAAAACGCTTTATTAATCACTAAAATCTTTAATAGATGAGTAGTTCTTGCATTTTGCACATCAAAGAGGCTTGGGAACTGAAAACAAAATCTGGGGATAAACTGATGAAATCAGGAAACTATAAAGAAGCCTTGGAATTTTATAAGGAAGCCTTGTACCGTGCTGAGGTTCTGAATTTGCATACTTATGCGTGCAGGAGTATAAAGGTGTCTTTTATGAGTCTGCTGGTTTCTTCATTTAAGAATATTATTCATATTTATGAGAGGATGAATTGTATAGAGCAGGCAGAAGAAATGATGAAAAAGATGATTGCCTATATTATAAAGCTCTTTAAAAATAAAGAAATTACAGAACAAGAATATCAGACAGAGATAAAGGTTGCCCTTGTAAGTTATACCGATTTTATCAATAAATACCAATTAAAATAGAAGATATTTTCATAGATAATACTTTTTTACAACCAATATTTATTTGTAAAGGAATTGTTCGCACTGAATGATTCCTTTGTTTTTATGTTTCGCAGGCTGGCTGCCAAATGTGTATCTTTGGCAAAATCTTTCTATGAACGAAAAAGACTATCAGGAGGCAATAGACTGGCTCTTTGTGCAAGCACCCAATTATCAAATTAATGGTAAAAAAGCATATAAACCAGGCTTGGAAAACATTCGTAGGCTCTGCGATTTCTTTGGAAATCCACAAGAAAAGATAAAGACCATCCACATAGGGGGTACCAATGGTAAAGGCTCTACCAGTAATATGCTCGCCTCCGTCTTGCAGCAGTCGGGCTATAAAGTGGGCTTATTTACTTCCCCTCATCTCATTGATTTTACAGAGCGGATAAAAATTAATGGTAAAAACTGTGATAAGGATTTTGTATTTGATTTTATACAAAAGTTAAAATGTCTTCCAGAAGACATTAAGCCCTCTTTTTTTGAATATACTACTATTATGGCGTTTGATTATTTCTACAAGAATCAGGTAGATTTTGCCATTATAGAAGTGGGGCTTGGTGGTCGTCTGGATTCTACTAATATCATCCTCCCGATGCTCTCCGCTATTACCAATATATCCCTTGACCATCAGGATATCTTGGGCGAGACTCTGGAGCAAATAGCACAAGAGAAAGCAGGAATTATAAAGCCCGATATTCCTATCGTTTGCGGCAGTGATGATGCCATTGTAAAGGAAATCATCAGAAAAATAGCAGATGAAAACAGAAGCCCATTCATTGATGCTACAGAGCGGGATTCTCCTTTTACCACCGATTTAAAGGGAAGGTATCAGCAGAAAAATATCCGTGTAGTCTTGTCTCTTATCGATGTTTTAAAGGATTTGGGCATCATCATCACCGAAGAGGATATCGCTGCTGGGCTAATGAATGTACAGAAGAATACAGGTTTTATCGGTCGCTGGTATAAGTTCTCTCGTGCGCCACTCACCATTTGTGATACGGGGCATAACCAAGCGGGATTAGAGGAGGTTTTTTCCCAGCTTTGTTCAATGCCTGTCTTTAAGCACATCATTTTAGGCTTTGTAAATGATAAGAAAATAGATAAAGTCCTCTCCATTCTCCCGAAAAATGCGTGTTATTATTTCGTGAAACCATCGGTAGAGCGGGGGAGAAATCCAAAAGAATACGAAGATTTATTGAAGGCTCAGCAAATCTCTTATCACCTATTCGATGCTGTAAATGATGGATATACAGCTGCATTAAAATCCTGCAAAAAAGACGAAATGATCTTTATAGGAGGGAGTAATTTTGTGGTTGGAGATTTTTTAAAAGAAAATTTGGAGGGTAAATAAAAAACTGTATATTTGCACCACTCAAAACGAGAGGGCGGTTAGCTCAGTTGGTTCAGAGCATCTGGTTTACACCCAGAGGGTCGGGGGTTCGAATCCCTCACCGCCCACCGAGCAAGGGTTCTTAGCTCAGCTGGTTCAGAGCATCTGGTTTACACCCAGAGGGTCAGGGGTTCGAATCCCTTAGAACCCACCAAAGTCTAAAATCATCAGGTTTTAGACTTTTTTTATGCAATAGGAGGGTCATTATCTATTCTTGGGGAGAGTTTGCTATAATAATATAAAGAAGAGGGTGAAGTCTCATTTTTATTGATTAAAGAGATTATGTCCCCAAAAAAGAAGTAAATTTGCACGCAATGAAGCAAAATCTGGACATACACAAGACCTCAAACTTTTCTGTGCTGAGCATTAGCTATGAAAAAGCAGATGCCGAAACGCGCGGGAAGTTTGCTTTTTTTGATGAAAATGTAAAGGAATTTGTACGAAGGATAAGCGAGAAACAGCTGGGAGATGCTTTTGTGGTTTCTACCTGTAACCGAACCGAAATCTATACCACTACGCTCAACTATATCTTCATCGTGGAGGAATATTGTAAGCTAATAGGGGTGCATTTGCTCGATTTTATGCGCTTCGCTACGGTGCTCAACAGGGAAGATGCCCTGAACCACCTCTTCCGAGTGGCGGGTGGATTAGAAAGCCAGATTATTGGCGATTTTGAGATTATTGGGCAGATAAAAAATGCGTATAACCGATTCAAAAGAGAGAAAAAAAATTCTAATCCTTACCTTGAAAGAGCGATTAATTCGGCAATTCAGATTTCCAAACGAATAAAAAATGAAACAGGAATCTCAAATGGTGCAGCATCGGTCTCGTATGCGGCGGTGCATTATATTTTGAACCATCAGCAGAATGTCTCGGAGAAGAATATCCTCCTGCTCGGAGTGGGAGAGATTGGTCAGAATACGGTGGATAATCTCATTAAGCACATCTATCAGCCTAAGATTAAAATCGCCAACCGCAGCAGTGAGAAGGCAGAGAAAATCGCAGAGAAATATCATATCCCGAGCATCCCTTATGAGCGCCTGAATGATGAACTACCCCAAACCGATATACTCATCGTAGCTACAGGAGCCAAAACACCTATTATCAATAAAGAACATTTCCCAAATAATGGAAAGAAAACCCTTATTATAGACCTTTCTATCCCGAATAATGTGGATAAAACCGTTCTGGAAAACCCGAATATCACCTTGATAGATGTAGATCAGCTCTCGGTACAGATACAGGAGACAATGGAGCAGAGGAGAAAGGAAATCCCCAAAGCAGAGCAAATCATTAAACTGATGATGAAGGATTTTTTTGAATGGGAGAAGACCAGAAAAATGGCTCCGAAGATTCATCACTTCAAAGCCGTACTCAAAAATATGGAGAGAAACGAAATGCATAATATCCATAAAAAACACAGATATGTGAATATAGATGATATGGAGCTTTCGGAGAAAATAATACAGAAAATAACCAATCGTTTTGCAAAATATATTATAGACCACCCTTGGAAAGCGGAGGAAGTAAGTAAAATGATGCACGAGATTTTAGTAGAACAACCCAATAAGGAGTTTAATGAGAAGCATTAAAATAGGGACTCGTCATTCGCCATTAGCACTATGGCAAGCCCGCGAAGTAGAGCGTAGATTACAAGCCTTGAACCTAAGTACAGAGGTATTCCCCATCATATCCACAGGAGATAAAAACCTCTCTCAGCCTCTCTATTCTATGGGGATTACAGGGGTTTTTACCAAAGATTTAGACCTGGCACTTCTCAATAAAGAGATTGATATTGCAGTACATTCACTTAAAGATGTGCCTACTCAGCTTCCAGAAGGGATAAAAGTATTGGCATATTTGGAAAGAGATTTTCCTCAAGATGTATTGGTGCGCAGTACGGCAGCTAAAGATAAGCCGCTTCAAGATTTGAAAATCGCTACCAGTAGCCTGAGAAGAAGAGCTTTTTGGGCAAAGCAATTCCCCAATACGAGTTTTGTAGATATCAGAGGAAATGTAAATACCCGCCTCCAAAAAATAGAAGATGGCTTGGCAGATGCTACCCTGTTTTCATTGGCGGGAATTAAGCGCTTAAACCTCAATATAACCTATGAAGAGCTTCCATTTATGATTTCTGCACCTTCTCAGGGGGTGGTAGTGGTAGTCGGGAGAGATGGAGATAATGATGAGGTAAATAATCGAGTGAAAGAAATCAATCATCTTAATACCCAGTATTGTGTAGAGGTAGAGCGAGATTTTCTCCAAACATTGGAAGGTGGCTGTACGGCTCCCATCGGTGCTATTGCCGATATACAGGGCAGTGAGATGGTATTTAAAGGCAGATTATGCTCCCTTGATGGAAAAAAATGTATTGAAATAAACGAAAAATTCAGTTTTAGCGTTAATCAAAAATATGGTAAAATATTAGCCGAGCAGGTTTTAAGGCAAGGAGGAGAAGAAATAATGAAAAGCCTCAAATTATAGATGAAGAAAATTCTATTCACAAAGAAAATAGACGAACAATTAGTTTCCAATATACTTGGAGGCTCGTTTTATTGTGAATATATAGAGGCTATCCGAATTAAAAACAGGAAAGTAAAACCCTTTAATGTACGGGGGAAATCCATCATCTTTACCAGTGTAAATGGCGTAAAATCATTCTTTGAAAATGGTTTTGTTCTTAATCAGGATTTTACCAACAGGCTGTGCTTTAATAGGGTCTATGCCGTAGGTATTAAAACCAAAAGAGAGCTTAGGAAGTATGGAGTAAATACTTATAAGGTCTTTTCTTATGCCTATGTGCTTATAGATTTTATTATCAATAAAGCCAATGAAGAGTGCTACATTCATTTTTGTGGTAATCTGGCTTTGGATCTGTTTAATAACAAGCTCCCATTGCAAAATATTAGTTATAGAAGGATAGTGGTGTATGATACCGAACTTTTCTATCCAGAAATTAATGAAAACTATGACGGCATCGTCTTTTTTAGCCCAAGTGGCGTTCGGAGTGTTCTAACAAATAATGATATAGGACAAGCAAAAGTCTTTGCTATTGGGCGAACTACTGAAGACGAACTCAAAAAATACAATATCAAGAATATAATAACCAATAATGAGGCAAACTTAGATGGGATTTTTCATTCCATAAAGAATACCGAATTCTAAGTTTGTGAGTATAGAATAATTATGATTAAAAACGACTTATATTTAAGAGCTTTAAAAGGTGAAACGGTAGAAAGGCCTCCCGTTTGGATGATGAGACAGGCAGGGAGATATCTCCCAGAATTTATTGCTCTAAGAGATAAATATGACTTCTTCACTCGGTGCCAAACTCCAGAATTAGCAGCCGAGATTACCGTACAACCCATTAGACGATTTCCGTTAGACGCTGCAATTTTATTCTCAGATATCCTTGTAGTACCGCAGGCGATGGGTATAGATTTCAAAATGAAGGAAGGTATAGGTCCCTGGCTTGAAACCCCTATCCGAACGCAAGCACAGGTAGATGCCATTAAACTTCCCCAAGTAGATGAAACCTTAGGCTATGTATTTGATGCCATAGAGCTCAGCCTCCAAATGCTGAATAATGATATTCCGCTTATAGGTTTTGCCGGTTCTCCTTGGACGATTCTCTGCTACTGCGTAGAGGGAAAAGGTTCAAAGGCATTTGATATCGCTAAGTCTTTTTGTTTTCAGCAGCCAGAAGTTGCTCATCAGCTCTTGCAGAAGATTACAGATACCACCATCGCCTATCTCAAAAGAAAGGTAGAAAAAGGAGTTTCTGCGGTTCAGATTTTTGATTCTTGGGGCGGTATGCTTTCCCCAGAAGATTATAGAGAATTTTCTTGGAAGTATATCCATCAGATCGTAGAGGAGCTGTCTAAGGTTACCCACACTGTAGTTTTTGCTAAGGGCTGTTGGTATGCTTTAGAGGAGATGTCTCTTAGTAAAGCATCGGCTTTGGGAGTAGATTGGACGGTGAGTCCAGAGCTTGCGAGGCATTTTACTCAGAACAGAATTACCCTGCAAGGGAATTTTGACCCTGCCCGACTGCATTCATCACCAGAGGTAATTAAGCGAATGGTAGGCGAGATGATTCATCGCTTTGGAAAAGACAAATACATCGCAAATCTCGGGCACGGAATCCTGCCGAATATCCCTCTGGAAAACGCCGAAGCCTTTGTTCGCGCTGTGGTGGACTGGAAACCTTAATCGAGATTGATGAATTTATAAATGATGGCGAACTGGCTTGAAAGAACCGAGCTTCTCATAAAAAAAACTGGTGTAGAGAGGCTTCAGAATGCGAATATTTTAGTCGTTGGGCTCGGTGGGGTAGGAGGCTTTGCAGCCGAATTTATTGCAAGAGCAGGCGTAGGCAAAATGACCATCGTAGATGGCGATACAGTGGATATTACGAATATTAATCGGCAGCTACCCGCCCTGCATTCCACCATTGGAAAAGCAAAAACGGAGGTCATCTCCCAGAGGCTTTTGGATATCAACCCTTATCTTCAGCTTACGGCTCTTCATCAGTTCCTCAATCCTGAAAATATGGAGCCCCTGCTCGATGGGCAAGATTTTGATTATATTCTGGATTGTATCGACAGTGTTTCGCCCAAGATTGAGCTCATAAAAGCTGCCCGAAAACGAAAGATAAAACTCGTAAGTGCTATGGGTGCAGGCGGCAAGACCGATCCGTCTATGGTAATGGTGAGAGACATCAGCAAGACGAATAATTGCTTCCTTGCCAAGCAGATTCGCAAAAGGCTCAGAAAGGAAAATATAAACAAAGGTTTCCGCTGTGTGTTCTCTAATGAGATTCAGGCGGAGGATAGCCTTAAAATGACCGATGGCTCGCAGTTTAAAAAATCATTCTACGGCACAATGAGCTTTATGCCTGCCATTTTTGGGCTTTATGCCGCTGCTGAAGCCATCAACCATATTTTAAAAATTGAAGATTGAAAAAGTACGCCTACCCTCGCTCGGAAAAACTGAAACAAGATAAAGACTTCGCCCTTCTTTTTAAAAAGGGGAAATGGCGTACGGCAGGTGCCGTAAGGCTTGTTTTCACCTCCTCCGATGAGGTACAAAAGCCCAAAGTAGGGGTCTCTGCCTCTAAAAAACTCTTCAAACGCTCCATAGACCGAAACAGGGCCAAGCGCCTCCTGCGAGCGGTCTATCGCCACCATAAAGAAGCCTTTGCACAGAAATTCGGCAGCCAAACCCTCGCAATGCTTTTCTGGATTTCCCCAGAGCTTCCCCCCAACTACCAAACCGTAGAGGCTGACTTCCTAAAACTCCTCTGAAATACCTCTCCTTTTGGGTTATTTATTCCATTAAATAAAATATAAAGACCTTTACCTAAAAAGGCAATGGACTTGGCAGAGGAATTTTAGGTAAGTAAAGCGGAGGAGGTCTGCCCAGAGGCGGTGCTGAAAGCAGACGCTCATACTGTAATGTATCCTTTGGAGGAGGGCTTTGTTCTCTTTTGGGGAGTTGTAGGAGATGGCAGAGCGGTAGATTTTTATCAAGGAGAGGTTGAGGAGGTGGGTGTGTTTTCCTTTGGCATCAATCTGGGCGCCGAGCGAGTGGTTGAGCTGGCGTTTTTTTACCAAGAAATCATCGATAAACCGTATTCTGAAGCGTCTCGAGAGGCGGTACCAGTAGTCTAAATCTTCAAAGAAGAGGCTTTCATCGTAGCCATTGAGGGCGATGAAGTGGGTGCGGCGCATCATAGCACTCACCGAGCAGAAGGTCTTTCCGCTGTGGAGCATCAGATAGTAATCAAAGCTGTGGAGACGGCTGTCGAGCACCTTTCCTTCATTATCTACATCAAAAAAAGGCGTGGGGTTTTGTCCATTTTCATCGATAAGGTAGGCATTTCCGAAAACGATGCCCGTGCTATCATCCTGTTTTTGGAAGAAATCTACCTGCTTTTGAACGCAGTCGGTCAGGAGTACATCATCCGCAGAAAGATCGATGAGAAAATCTCCATTGGTATATTTAAACATTGTATTGAATGCTTTGGGGAGGGGGAGGGGCTCATTGAGATGAATGAATCTGACCTCTGGGAAGTCTTTTAAATAGTCTCGAATAATATGGAGGGAATCGTCTGTACTGCCATTGTCCAGAACAATTAATTCTATATTTTTGTAAGTCTGCTGTTGTACGGACTGTATGGCTTCCAAAACATACGGAGCGTGGTTGTAGCAGTTGCAAACAATGGAAACAAGAGGCAAGTCCATAAAAAGATTTTCCCAAAAGTAATGAATAAAAACTACAAAATAGCAATCGTTATCTATAAGTTCTCGGAAGGGGGACTGGAGCGTATCGTTTCCAACAGTACTTTTGCTTTTCACCAGATGGGCTGTGAGGTTCATCTCTATGTGCTGAGTTCTCAGGTGGGATATCATTATGCGGGCAGGTTACATCAGTACCCCATAGATGCACTGAGTGGAGTGAGTAAGATGAAGGCTTATATGCGGTTTGCAAAATCCTTAAAGCAGGAGGATTTTGACTTTATTATAGACCACAGATGCAGGCTTAATCTTTTGATGGAGTTCTTCTGGTCAAAGTATATTTACAGAAATCAAAAGGTATTTCATTATATACATTCGGCAGATGTGGATAGCTTCCTTTTCAGGAGTGAAAGGCTGAATAGGTTTCTCTACAGTGGAAATTTTATCTGTGTATCCAAAACATTGGCTCAGTCGTTACAAAAGAAATTCCCGAGTTTAGATTTTCATACGATTTATAATCCCGTAGGTTTTAGTAAGGACTATTCGAATAACAGAGGTGAGTATATCATTACCCTCTCCCGAATGGCAGATGACAATCAAAAGCAAGTAGATGTATTGCTCAGTTGCTATGCAAAGAGTCTCCTACCATCTAAGGGTATACGGCTGATGATTATAGGTAATGGTAGCCAAATGCAAATGATGAAAGAGCTGGCAAATGAATTAGGAATACAGCATTTGGTGGATTTTAAAGGTTTTATCCCAGAGCCCTACCAGTATATTGCTGATGCAAAATATACCGTGCTTTCCAGCAAATATGAAGGATTGCCTACCGTGCTTATAGAATCATTAATGCTGGGAACTCCTGTCATTGCGTTTGATTGCCCCACGGGTCCAGCAGAGATTATCATTAATAAGGAAAATGGTTTGCTCATAGAAAACCAAAACGAAGATGAATTTATAAAAGGAATGAATCTTCTGGCAGAAGACCATAACTTATACGAGTATCTAAAAGCCCATACAAAGGAAAGTGCAAAGATATTTAGCGTAGAAAATTTTATTTCCGAATGGAAAGAATTATTTAAAAAACACAAAAGATGAGGTTGTTATACATCAGTACAGGGATTACCAACTCTGGTGGAGTCTCCCGAGTGCTTTCCTTAAAGGCAAATGCGTTTGCTGATGCTTTGGGCTATGAGGTGCATATCTTTTCTACGAATGATGATAGCCAAACAACCTTTTTTTCTTTTTCTGAAAAGGTAAAGATTCATTTTTCTAAGTATAAAAATATCGGTTTGCACAATATTTTTGGTTTCAGAAAGGAAGTTCGTGAGCTCAATAAAGCCTTAAACCCAGATGCGATTTTCATTACCGATAACGGGCTTAAAAGTTTCCTCATCTATGATTGTCTGTACCCCAAAGCAATCAAGATGTATGAAATCCATTCCTCTACCGATGCGTTTTTAAATCAGGCATATTATTCTGGTATTAAAAATAAAATCTATCAGTGGCTTATCAGGCATCAGATAAAGAAATTTGATAAGATTATTGTCCTCAAAGAGCAGTTTAAGCTCGGATTTGTTCCTGAGAGTAAGCAATTGGCAATCCCGAATCCTATTCCCTTTTTGGTAGATGCCCAGTCTTCTCTTCATCATAAAAAAGCAATAGCTGTAGGGCTCATCACCCCACGAAAAGGCTACGAAAGAATGCTACGCTCTTGGAAAAAAGTAGTACAGAAGCATCCCGATTATCAATTGGAAATCTATGGAGAAGCCACTGGAAACTATTCAATAATGCCTTTGATTTCTGAGTTGGGCTTAGAAAACCAGGTGAAAGTCTTTCCTCCTGTTCGAGATATTGAGCAGAGGTATTTAGAGGCGGATTTTCTCTTACATTCGGCATATTCTGAACCTTTTGGAATGGTCTTTATAGAGGCTATGGCACTTGGGCTTCCTGTTGTTTGCCACAAAACAGAGGCAGATGATATCGTTATCAATGGTAAAAACGGATGGGTAGCAGAAGATGAAGATGACTATACCCAAAAAATCCTCCAGCTGATAGAGCACCCCGAGCTCCTCCATTCCTTTTCAGAGAATGCGGTAGAGACTTCAAAACGATTTCAGCTGAAAGAAATAATGCACCGCTGGCAAGTCCTCCTATCACAAAGGAAAACTTAGCCAGCTTATTTCAATAAGAATGATAATTTATGTAAATTGCCTCGATTTTTTAGGTTAAATAAAGCCTCATCAAAAATATAATTATGAAATTTAGAATGATTAGCTTACCGAAGATAGAAGACCCAAGAGGTAATCTCTCGGTTATTGAGAAAGATATTCTCCCATTTGTGTTTAAGCGGGTATATTTCCTCTATGATGTACCCAGTGGAGCCGAGCGTGGAGGGCATGCCCACAAGGAGCAGCAGGAATTTCTCATTGCATTGAGTGGCAGTTTTGATGTGATTCTTAATGATGGTAAAGAGACCTCTACCATACACCTGAATACTCCGAATAAAGGGCTTCTCATCCCCAATGGCTACTGGCGAGAGCTAAAACATTTTTCCTCTGGAGCGGTATGCCTCGTTCTCTCTTCCGATGTTTATCAGGAAGAAGACTATATCCGAGACTATGATGAATTTATTGCAAGCCGTAGGTAGTTACTTTATAAAGGAAAGCTAATATTTTTAACAAAAAAGAGCGCTTAATTGCGCTCTTTTTTGTTAGTTATCAGTTGTGGGTTTGTCTACAAAATTAATTTCTTGGTTGAGTTTGTCCAGCTTGCGCTGTACTTTATCAATTTGTTTTTGCAGATCAGCAATTTTAGCTTGGCTTTTTGCCAGTTTTTTATTGGCAGTCTCGGTTTTTTCGAGAAGCTGAGCTGTTTGCTTGGCATCTTTTGCGGTAGTAGCCGCATCGGAGGAAGAGAAGCTGGTAGTCTGTGCATTTGCCTGATAGTTGAGAGAAGATGCTTCTGCATTTAGCTCTTGTGAGCTGTTTTTCTCTTTTTCTAATTCAATCTGAAGGCTGTTGAGCTTCGTGTTGAGTGCTAAAATCTCTTTCTGTGTTTCTAATTTTTGAAGTTGTGGGTCTTGCGTACCTCCGCAAGAAACAGCCACAAGTGCAGCGATGAGCGCTGTGCTTAAGAATGTTTTTTTCATAGATTGTTACTTATACATTATACATTTGTTCTCTTAGTTCTTTTACTTTTTTGTCTTCGAGGTACTCATCGTAGGTCATCTCCCTGTCGATAAGTCCTTTTGGTGTGATTTCTATTACTCGGTTACACACGGTTTGAAGCAATTCGTGGTCGTGTGAAGCGATGAGGATATTCCCTTTGAAATTCGTCAGTGAGTTGTTTAGCGCCGTGATACTTTCCAAGTCAAGGTGGTTAGTAGGCTCATCGAGGAGAAGTACATTGGCTCTTTGGAGCATCATTCGGCTAAACATACACCTCATTTTTTCTCCTCCCGAGAGTACGGTGGAGGATTTTAATGCCTCATCTCCCGAGAATAGCATCCTTCCGAGGAAGCCACGGATGAATTCTTCGTGCCTTTCCTCATCATTTTTGGTGTATTGTCTTAGCCAATCTACGAGGTTAAGGCTTTGGTCTTTGAAATAATCGGTATTATCGAGTGGCATATAGGACTGAGTGGTAGTAACTCCCCATTTGTACTCGCCTTTATCGGCAGGAAGCGTCCCTGAAATCACTTGAAAAAACTCCGTAATCGCCAGTGAATTTTTAGAAATAACGGCTACTTTATCTCCTTTTTTAAGGTTGAGATCTACAGCAGAGAAGAGCAGTTCTCCATCTTTTGTTTTTTCCAATCCTTTTATTTCAAGGATTTGATCGCCCGCTTCTCTTTCCATATCAAAGATAATGGCAGGGTAGCGTCTGGAAGTAGGTTTAATCTCCTCGATATTGAGCTTATCGAGCATTTTCTTTCTTGCTGTAGCTTGCTTTGCTTTTGCTACATTTGAGCTAAACCTTGCGATAAACTCTTGAAGCTCTTTTTTCTTTTCTTCGGCTTTTTTGTTTGCCTGAGCTCTCTGTTTCGTAGCGAGCTGAGATGCCTGATACCAATAAGAATAGTTCCCTGTATAAAGGTTGAGCTTGGAGTAATCTAAATCTCCGATATGGGTACAAACAGCATCTAAGAAGTGACGGTCGTGAGACACTACAATCACCGTATTTTCATAATCCGCAAGGAAATCTTCCAACCACGCAATGGTATCAATATCTAAGTCGTTGGTAGGTTCGTCTAAAATCAGCACATCTGGATTACCGAAAAGCGCTTGAGCAAGGAGTACGCGGACTTTGTCTTTGTTCTCCAGTTCGCTCATCATCTGATAGTGCATATCTTCTTTTATACCTACATTGGATAGCATCGTTTGAGCATCGGTTTCGGCATTCCAACCGCCCATTTCATCGTATATCACACCGAGCTCGCCAGCTTTTATCCCGTCTTCATCGGAGAAATCAGGTTTTGCATACAGGGCGTCCATTTCCTCTTTAATTTCAAACATCTTTTTATTCCCTCTCAGTACGGTTTCTAATATCGTAAACTGATCATAAGCAAAGTGGTCTTGCTCCAAGACAGACATCCTCTTGCCTGTTTCTAATGAAACATTTCCCGTTGTAGGCTCTTGCTTCCCACTTAGTATTTTTAGGAAAGTAGATTTACCTGCACCATTTGCCCCGATAATCCCGTAGCAATTGCCTTTGGTAAATTTTATATTTACTTCATCAAAAAGGACTCTTTTTCCGAATTGTAAAGATAAGTTTGATACTGTTAGCATAAGGTTTTGTAAATTTGCGGCAAAAGTACAAAAAGAAAATAAATATTTTGAGCTGATATACAAAGCTGAGTCTATGGAATATAGATAACCAAAAACATTGAAATGAAGATAGAAAAAAGCGTAACAATACTCAATAAACGAGCTAGATTCGAATATGAAATCCTCGAAGACTTGGAAGTAGGAATAGTCCTCACAGGAACAGAAATAAAATCATTAAGATCATCAAAGGCTTCCATTGCAGAGGCTTTCTGCCAGATTATAGATAGGGAGTTATACATTATTAATATGCTTATAGATGAATATAAACTCGGGACTTTCTATAATCATAAGATAAAAAGAGAGCGGAAGTTGCTATTACACCGCCGTGAGCTTTATAAATGGGAACGAAAATTAAAAGATACAGGAATAACCATCGTACCTCTTAAGCTATATATAAATAATAGAGGAAAGGCTAAGCTCGTCATTGCTTTGGCGAGAGGGAAAAAATTATATGACAAAAGGGAATCTATAAAAGATAGAGAAAATAAGAGAAATTTAGACAGGATCTTAAAGAAAGGTTAAAAAAAACACATAAAAACCTTGTACATAAGGAAATTTTATATTTATTTTGCACAATCAATTATTTAATCATTTATCTATGAAAAATCTAAAATTAGGAATTGCAGCATTGGCACTTACAGTTGCTTCTTCTGTATTCGCTCAGACTACTTCGAATCCGTGGTTGATAGGAGTAGGAGCACATGGGGTGAATCATGCTGCAGCTAAAGGCGGTGTAGGGAAATTATTTGATAACCTTACAGGAAAACACTTGTTTAATATCAATAATTACACAATTACTCCACCATTATCTAAATTAACTGTTGCTAGAAATTTAGGTAAAGGTTTTGTACTTGACTGGCAGACTTCTGTTGGTAATATTGATAACAAGAGATTTGAAACTGACAAGGAATTTTTCTTGATGACAGGTCTTGGTCTTCAAGTGAAAGTTGCTGGTCTTCTTTTCGGTAATGAAGATTCTTGGTTTGATCCTTATTTAAGAGTTGGAGCTAACTACCTAAGACATGATTACACAAATATGACATTCCCAGCAAGAGATGTTGTTAATGATGTAACTTATGCAGGTTTCCAATCTGCTCCTGCAACTCAAAGAAGAAAAGATTTCTTTGCTGTTAATGGAGGTTTAGGTTCTAACTTCTGGATTACTAAAAACTTTGGTCTTGGTATTCAAGGGGATTATGTATCTACAGTAATGGATAAGTCTGATGTGCCACACTTCTGGCAGGCTTCTGCTTCATTATTATTCAGATTTGGAAATACCGATAGAGATAAAGACGGTATCAAGGATAAAGATGACCTTTGTCCAGATGAACCAGGTCTCCCAGAATTCCAAGGTTGCCCAGATACTGATGGTGATGGCGTTCCAGATAAAGATGATAACTGCCCAGATGTAGCAGGACCAGTTGAAAACAACGGATGCCCTTGGCCAGATACTGATGGTGACGGTGTTCTTGATAAAGATGATGCTTGTCCAGATGTAGCAGGACCAGTTGAAAACAACGGATGCCCTTGGCCAGACACTGATGGTGATGGTATCTTAGATAAAGATGATGCTTGTCCTGAAGTACCAGGTGTTCCAGAATACAACGGTTGTCCTAAACCAACAGCAGTTGCAGTTACTGAGACATTGAAAGATATCTTATTTGATTTCAACAAAGCAACCATCCAAGCAGGATCTGCTTATAAACTGGATGAAGCAGCTCGTATCATCAAGAATGCTCCAGCTGAAAACTTTATCGTAATCGGTACTACTGATGCGAAAGGTAATCCAGCTTACAACTTGAAACTTTCAAGACAAAGAGCAGCAGCTGTTGTAAAAGCTCTTGAAGCGAGAGGTGTAAATCCAGAAAACCTTAAATCTATCGGTCTTGGTTCTCAAGAAGCTACTGTACCAGCTACAGCATCTGATGAGGAAAGACAAGCAGATAGAAAAGTAATCGTAAGAGCAATCTCTGGTGCAGAGTGGGAAACTTATAAAAAATCAGATTTACCATCTACTCCAGTGAAGAAAAAAGCAGTTAAAAAAACTTCTAAAAAGAAGAAATAAGATTTAACTGATAAATTTAAAGTGGTGCAGCATACAGCTGTACCACTTTTTTAATGTATAAACATTTCCCTATCTCTATGGAGAGATGAGAAACAAAAAACTCCCTGCGAGACCGCAGGGAGTTTTTCTGTATTATTAAAGGAAATTATTTATTTGCTAACGCTTCTTTAATCTGAGCTTCCAATTCTTCAGAGAGCTCGGGGTTATCTTTAATAAGGTCTTTTACTGTATCTCTACCTTGCCCGAGTTTAGTCTCTCCATAGCTAAACCACGCACCACTTTTCTTCACGATATCGAGCTCTACAGCATGGTCAAGGATTTCTCCTGCTTTGGAAACTCCTTCTCCATACATAATATCAAATTCTGCTTGTTTAAATGGAGGGGCAACTTTATTTTTCACGATTTTTACTTTCACTCGGCTTCCGATAGCTTCTTCACCTTGTTTGATAGGAGCTGCAGCTTTTCTAATATCAATCCTTACCGAAGCATAGAATTTAAGTGCATTACCACCTGTTGTTGTTTCAGGATTTCCAAACATTACCCCGATTTTTTCCCTTAGCTGGTTGATGAAAATTACGGTACATTTCGTCTTGGAAATGGTAGATGTCAACTTTCTCAATGCCTGAGACATCAGCCTTGCGTGGAGTCCTACTTTGGAATCTCCCATTTCTCCTTCAATTTCGGATTTTGGGGTAAGGGCAGCCACTGAGTCTATTACCACAAGGTCAATAGCTCCGGAGCGGATGAGGTTATCGGCTATTTCCAGTGCCTGCTCGCCATTGTCTGGCTGGGAGATGATGAGCTCATCCAAGTCAATACCGAGCTTACCAGCATAGCTCCTGTCAAATGCGTGCTCGGCATCTATAAAAGCAGCCGTGCCTCCTTGTTTCTGGGCTTCGGCAATCGCGTGGAGTGTAAGAGTAGTCTTACCAGAAGATTCTGGACCAAAGATTTCAATAATCCTCCCCTTAGGATAGCCTCCGATGCCAAGGGCAATGTCTAACCCCAGCGAACCCGAAGGTATCACTTCTATGGAGGAATCAATAGAGCTATCGCCCAATTTCATTACGGTACCTTTGCCGTAAGTTTTGTCTAATTTTTCGAGCACTAGAGCCAGTGCTTTCTTTTTATCATCTACCTTTTCAGGTTTTTCGGTAGTTTTTTTAGTTTCTGAAGCCATAAATCACAATTTTTGCCCAAAAATACATAAATAAATCGGAAAGTATTACTTTCAGTACCTTTCTGACTATAAAATGGGTGATGCTTTGAGATAAAAAAGGATTGATAATAAAACCTAGTTTTCTTTGGATTTAGGGTATAATCTTTATTTTGGTAAGACCAAAATCATTAGGTAAAATAAAAAAGGGTCAAAGACCCTTTAGGTTAGGGGATATTAAGGTATTTATGAGTTTGAATGGACGAGCGCCATTGAGGGTGGGAGAGGATAAAGTCGGTGATTTTAGGATAGATTTCATTTCTTTTGCTCCACTCGCTTTGCAGGTAGAGGAGGCAGTTTTCGGAAACTTTTTCGGATTGCTCTAAGGCGAATTTAAAATCGTGGTTGTTGAAAATAATCATTTTCAATTCATCGGCTTTGGAATAGACTTCTGGGAGGGGCATTTTGGTCTTTTTGGGGGAGAGGGTAATCCAGTCTAAGTGGCCACTAAGAGGATGTGCTCCAGAGGTCTCTATGTGTATGGTGCAGCCGCTGTTTTTTAAGGCTGTGGTAAGTGGGCTGAGGTTCCACATTAGGGGCTCACCACCTGTGATGATAATGGTTTTGCAGTGCTCGGAAGCGGTTTTTGCGAGGCTGGTTACATCTAAAATGGGGTGTAGCTCGGCGTCCCAACTTTCTTTTACATCGCACCAGTGGCATCCTACATCGCAACCTGCCAGTCGGATGAAATATGCTGCTCTTCCTGCGTGGAAGCCCTCTCCCTGTATCGTGTAAAAATGCTCCATTATGGGGAGCATTTTACCTTGTTTCAATAATTCGCTTTGCTTGTCTTTTGTCATTAAAATCGTTTCTTTGGGATAGCTTTTTTGCTATCGTATCTCTTCTCGTTAGTCGTTATAAACCGAAGTTTTGTAGGCGAGAATGGTGTTTTTCATCAGCATTGCTCGGGTCATCGGTCCTACGCCGCCAGGTACGGGCGTTATCCAGCTGGCTTTGTCTTTACAGCTTTCAAAATCTACATCGCCTGCCAGTCGGTAGCCTTTGGGTAGGCTGCTGTCATCCACTCTTGTAATCCCTACATCTATAATGATGGCACCGTCTTTTATCATATTGCCTTTAAGGAAATCTGGCGTCCCAAGTGCAGTGATAACGATATCTGCGTGCTTGGTATACTCCTCTATATTCTGAGTGTAAGAATGCACGAGGGTTACAGTGGAGTTGCCCGGAAAGTCTTTCCTGCCCATTAAGATACTCATTGGTTTTCCTACGATTCGGCTTCTACCGATGATTACGCAGTGCTTTCCTTTTGTATCAATATTATATCTCTCGAGGAGGGTGAGGATTCCGAAAGGCGTAGCGGGGAGGAAAGTATCCATCTCCAAAGCCATTTTACCGAAATTCTCAGGGTGAAAGCCATCTACATCTTTCCTTGGGTCAATAGCGTTGATGATTTTCTCTTGATCGATTTGCTCTGGAAGGGGGAGTTGCACGATGAAGCCATCTACTGCTTTGGACTTATTGAGTTCATCTATTTTCTCTAATAGTTCTGCTTCGGAAACCGTATTAGGAAACTTGATGAGAGATGAGGTGAAGCCTACCTCTTCGCAATCTTTTACTTTGGAATTTACATAAGCCTTGCTCGCTCCGTTGTTTCCAACCAAGATAGCTACAAGGTGTGGGGCTCTTCTTTTCCTCGCTAAAATTTTTTCTACCTCTTCTTTAATCTCGGATTTGATTTGTTTAGAAAGGGCTAAACCATCAAGAATCTGTGCCATTTTACTCTGTTTTAGATTTAAAATTTTGAGCCGCAAAGGTAATTAAATTTACCAAAACAAGGGGTTTTCTTTCTTTAGTTTTTTGTAGAGCTGGGCATTGCTCCTCTCTATTAAAATGGATACATTTGCGGGCATTAAAAGCAGAAATTATGATAAAAACAGAGCTTTGGAAGGTGATTTCCTCAATCGAAGATTTAGATAAGGCAGTGGAAGAATCTCACGAGAGAACGGTGGTGATTTTTAAACATTCCACTCGCTGCTCCATAAGTAAAGGTGTGCTTTCTAAATTTGAAGAGCAGATAGAAGAGAGCAATGCAGATGCAGCGTATTATTTTCTTAGTCTGCTACGGTATAGGGATATTTCTAATGAGATTGCCGAGCGTTTTGGTGTGGTGCATCAGAGTCCGCAGATTATCATTTTGAAAGACGGAAAAGCCGTAGCAGATGCCTCGCACAGAAAAATTGATATTTCATTGCTTTAGCTACCCACAGCGTGGCACCTTGCGGGTGATGTACAGCTTCCAGCTGACGGCATTTTGCAGGTGGTGCACTTATTTAATACCTTATATATAAGGTATAGAAATCTAAAAATTCGTTACAAACCAAATCAAGATATTTGCTCACAAGCGAAGATGTGAGCGAGGCGAATCAAGATGTTCGCTCGCAAGCGAAGATGTTAGCGAGGTGAATCAAGATGTTCGCTTGCAAGCGAATTGCACACGCAATATGGGCAAGATTAAAAACATAAATTTTTATGATATTTCAGACTGTTTTGTTATTGATTTTGTAAAGAAGTGAGGAGATTATTAGATAGGATGAATTTTTTTTCTCGCTTTTTTTCTTCAAAGGGGGCAAAAAAAACATCTTTAAATAGTTTTAAAGATGTTTTTGTTTTACGGAGCTGTCTTTCATTTAGATGAAATCAGCAGGGATTTCCATATTGTGATAGACATTCTGCACATCATCGTCTTCCTCAAATCTTTCGAGCATTTTCATATTGATGTTAAACTGCTCTTCGCTCACTTCTTTTGTATTGTTTGGGATTCTTTGCAGCTCGGCGCTTTTTGCTTCTATTCCCATTTCATCGAGTTTGTGAGACATTGCCCCGAAGTCTTCAAATGCAGTGGTAATCATTACTTCTTCATCATCGCTGTCGATTTCCTCTGCACCTCCGTCTATCATTTCTATCTCAAAATCCTCCCAGTCTATGGTGATGAGGGATTTGTCTATCGTAAAGATTCCTTTTCTATCGAAGATGAAGGAGAGCTCACCGTTTTTCCCGAGGTTACCATCAAATTTATTGAATATCGCTCTTACATTGGCTACGGTTCTGGTAGGGTTGTTTGTGGTGCATTCTATAAAGAAAGCTACGCCTCCTTGCCCGTATCCTTCGTAGGTAATCTCATCGTAATGCTCGGCATCTGCACCAGAGGCTTTTTTTATGGCTCTTTCTACATTGTCCTTCGGCATATTTGCTCCTTTTGCATTTTGTATACATCTTCTGAGGGCAGGGTTAGATTCTGGGTCTGCTCCTCCTGCTTTTACTGCTATGGCGATATCTTTCCCGATTTTGGAGAAGGTTTTTGCCATTTTATCCCATCTTGCGAGTTTAGATGCTTTTCTGTATTCAAATGCTCGTCCCATTATTCGTTTGGTTTTATTTAAGTCTGTTTGTTATTTATTTATTTTTTTGATGTACTGCTCTATCGCCATCGTCATAGATGGAGTTTCTTTTGTAGGTGCCATTAGATCTACTCTTAGCCCTGCTTCTTCTGCTGCTTTTTGGGTGTTTGCCCCAAATACGGCAATTTGTGTATCTCCTTGCTCAAAATCTTTGAAATTTTCTAATAGAGATTTAATGTTTTGCGGGCTGAAAAATACCAGCATATCATAATCCTTGATGGGGATATGAGCTACATCAGAGCTTACGGTACGAAACATAATCGCCCGTTTCCATTCTATTTTTGCGGTTTCTAATATTTTGGGTATTTCTGGGCTTAGCACATCGGAGGATGGCAAGAGGTACTTATCATCTGGATATTTCTTGAAAAGTGGCATCATATCCTTAAAGGTCTTCTGCCCGAAGCTGATTTTCCTTTTCCTGTAAACGATGTGTTTTTGCAGGTAGTTGGCAATATTCTCAGCTTGGCAAATGTACCTCATACTGTCGGGTACTTGAAAGCGCATTTCCTCTGCTAATCTGAAATAATGATCTACGGCACTTTTACTTGTGAGTATTACTCCTGTGTATTGGGAAAGGTCGATTTTCTGTGTTCTCAAATCCTTAGAATCAGCTCCCTCTATGTGGATAAACGGTTGGAAGTCTATCGTTACCTTTTCTTTCTTTGCAATTTCCCAATACGGAGAAGGTTCGTTTGGCGTTGGTTGTGAAACCAAAATTGAGCGTATTTTCATTCTTTAACTTAATTAAAAAAGACTAATCTCCATAGTACAAACATCGGTGCGATTTGGAGCGTGCAAATATACAATATTTTATAAAACCATTCTTTGGGCAGAGCCCCCCTCTCATTCAGACTATAGGTTAATAATTTGAAGAGATACAATACAAACATCCCTGTAATTAAATAGGGGAAGAGCATTTTTCTATCCAAATCAAAGTAATAATTAATGAATACCAGCAGGATTAAAACAATACTCCCAGAGAAGTATAATCGAGAGGCAGAAAATTGCATATTCATAAACCTCTTCTTCTGGTTGATACACTGGTAGAAAATAAACGAGAGTATTGCTTTTATCAGATAAAATAAGGGCACTACTATAAGGCAATAGCCTAATTTGTTAAGCGATATTCCTAATATATTCAGCTCATCTACAAATTTTGGAACTATGGGGATATACTGCGAGAACAAAACCGATGAAAGCAGGCAAAATACAGCGGAAGATATCACCCAGCTAAGAAAAACATTGGAAGAGCCCTCTGCCTTTTGAGTGATAAATTCTTTTATAGAACTCCCTCGGTTGAGAGAAATAAGTACAAAAACCAGTGCTAATATACTCAGGAAAAGGCTTGCAGTAACCCAATCATTATTTTCTACTAATCTTACCAACTTCAAAATTTTAGCAAAAATATTTATTTTTTTTAGAATAGAGATGCTACAAGCTAATCCTCATATACATATATTTGCAGACAGATAAGATGAAAAAAATAGTCATAATCCCCACTTACAACGAAAAAGAAAATATAAAAGCCATTGTGGAAGCGGTATTTGCTTTACAGGAGGGCTTTCATATTTTGGTGGTGGATGATTCCTCGCCAGATGGCACTGCACAGATTGTGCAAGAGCTCCAAAAATCCTATGCTGATGAGCTCCACCTCGAGCTAAGAAAGCAGAAAGATGGTCTTGGTAAGGCGTATATCCACGGGTTTAAATGGGCATTGGAACGCGGTTATGACTATATCTTTGAGATGGATGCTGATTTCTCCCACAATCCTGCTGATTTATCCAAACTCCTCGATGCCTGCCAAACAGCGGATATGTCCGTAGGTTCGCGGTATTCTCAAGGCGTGAATGTGGTCAATTGGCCTATGGGTAGGGTATTGCTTTCATATTTCGCTTCAAAATATGTCCGTTTTATTTTAGGAATCCCCATTTATGATACTACTGCGGGTTTTGTTTGCTTTAAAAGAGAAACCCTGATGAAGATAGACCTAGATCAGGTGAAATTAAAAGGCTATGGTTTTCAGGTGGAGATGAAGTACAGGGTCTTCAAAAAAGGATTAAAAATAAACGAGGTTCCTATTATTTTTACCAACAGGATTTTGGGCGAGAGTAAAATGAATGGCGGTATTATCGGTGAAGCGGTGCTGGGGATTCTGAATCTCAGGTGGAAATCTCTCCTTGGTAAGTTATAATCTTTGAATTCTTATTAAATAATGAAAAAAATACTGCTTTCTTTCGTTTTTTTTGCTACGCTATCCTGCTCAGAGGTGGTAGATAAACCCGAGAACCTCATAGATGAAGATACAATGGCAGAGCTTGTGGCAGAGCTCGCAATTAATGACCAACTCGCCATCCTCAATCAGCAGGGAGATATGGAAATAAGTTCCAAATATATATTAAATAAGTACAAGGTAAAGGGCAAAGATGTTATAGAGAGCCATTCGTACTACCTTACAAAGCCCGATAAAATGTCGAAGATTTATGACAAGGCGCAGGACATTATCCTCAATAAAGACCCGAAAATAAAGGCAAAGCTGGAAGCAAAAATTAAAAAAGATTCAGAAGGTAATACACCACCAGATGAAAATATCCCGTTTCAGGTGAAATAAAAAAATGCGGCAGGACTTTGTCATTCAAAAAAAAAATGTATTTTTGCACCCTCAATAACGAATAATAATTAATTAAAATTTTATAAACAATGTTTGCAATTGTAGAAATAGCAGGGCTTCAATACAAAGTTGAGCAAGACCAAAAGTTGTTTGTAAACCGTTTAAGTGGAGAAGCAGGAGATAAAATCTCTTTTGATAAAGTGCTTCTTACAGTAAATGGTACAACCACAGTAGGCGCCCCGGCTGTAAGCGGTGTTAGTGTACAAGCTGAAATCTTAGACCATTTGAAAGCTGACAAAGTAATCGTTTTCAAAAAGAAAAGAAGAAAAGGCTATAAAGTAAAAAATGGACACAGACAGTCCTTAACTCAAATTAAAATCACTGGTTTCTCAGGACTTTAATTCTAAGAAGTAATAATTGATTTATTAACATTTAACCCAAAAACCTTAAAATAAAATGGCACACAAGAAAGGAGTTGGTAGTTCCAAAAACGGTAGAGAGTCTCACTCCAAGAGATTAGGAGTTAAGATTTTCGGAGGACAAGAAGCTATCGCAGGAAACATCATCGTGAGACAAAGAGGTACTCAGCACCACCCTGGTAAAAATGTAGGTATCGGTAAAGATCACACTTTGTTCGCTCTTGTAGATGGTAAAGTGGTTTTCACTAAAAAAGCAAATAACAGATCTTTCGTATCTGTAGAACCTAACGCATAAGATTGGTTATACCATAATAATGAGGTCCTGCTTTTGGCAGGGCTTTTTTTATTTCTTTATTTGGTGGATAACGATTAAATTTGCCGAATGACTTATCAACCTGAAAAACAAAACATAAAACTTGTAGGAGCTTTGCTTACGGATATTGCCGTGCTACTCCTCTCAAATGGAGCTAATTCCACCCGAACCTCCCGCAATCTTCATCGTATCGCAGCCCATTTTGGCTATGGTGTGGAGCATTTCTTCTCCCATTCCGCCATCGTCATCACCCTGCACAATACCTCCGATGGAGATGTCTTCACAAAAACACGAAGCATTCCGCATTATGCAGTGAATTATTCCATCGTTTCTGAAATCAGCATCCTCAGCTGGAAGATTGCCGATGGTAAATTATCTTTTAGCGAGATAGAATCCGAGATGCGGAGGATACAAAACATAAAGTCTTACCCCGAGTGGGTCAAGATTCTCTTCGTGTCTTTCGCTACGGCAGCCCTTTCCAAAATGTTTGATGCCACACCGCTTGAGTTTCTCGTTTGCTTCCTGTCGGCGGCTTTGGGCTTTCTTGGTAGGCTACTCTTCATTAAAAAGAAATTCAATGTCTATATATGCTTCCTCGTAGGGGCGTTTGTTTCTACTTCGGTGGTCAATGTGTTCAGGGTAGTAGGGATACAGGATTTCCACGCGGCGCTTACCGCTTGTGTGCTCTGGCTCATCCCTGGTGTGCCGCTTATCAATGGTTTTTTAGACATCGTCAGTGGGCATATTATCAATGGTTGGGCAAAGGTCGCGATGGGTTTTATGCTCGTGTTTATGATTGCTGTAGGGTTTTATATTTCACTTTTTATGTTTGGATATGGATATACTGTATAGTTTTGAGGTCAAGATTTTCTGGTCGGTGTTCGTTGCACTCGGTTTTGCGATTTTGTTTAATACCCCTCGCCGAGCACTCTGGGCTGCGGGGCTTCTCGGTGCGATAGGCTTTGCTGTGAAATCATTTTTTATGAATTCGGTCATCCAAGACCATATCGTGATTTCCACCCTTGCGGGGGCTTCTACGGTGGGCGTTCTCGGGATATATTTCGCTCACAAGGTGCATACGCCGCCCATCGTCTTTACTGTGCCTGCCGTTATTAGTATGATTCCCGGAAAGTTTGGTTATGAGTTTATCATCGGTATGCTAAAAATCGTGATGGTGAGCAAAAATAATGAGGTGAGTTTTGATTACTTCCTCGAGGTTTTTAATAGCGGGATGAAAACGGGGCTCATCCTAATGGCGCTTGCTTTCGGCATTATTTTTCCGATTCTCTTCTTCAATACCCGCACGGCAAAGGGGAAGGATTTTGATAGGTTCATCGCTGAGAAAATCTTCTTCCGATTGGGCATTCGCAAGCGCAAAAAAGGAGAGGACTGATGCAGCACGCCTGCCGATAGCTCCGTATAAAAATTAAAAGACCGCAGTTTGTGCGGTCTTTTGTTTTGTGGAGGGGCTTATTTTTTTGATGACCTTTCTTCTCGGAGGATTTCATTTCCCACCACTCCGCTGAGATAAAATCTTTTCGGATTTGGTTTATTTTCTTTGATTATTATTGTAAATTTTGATGATAATTATCATCTTATTTATCGCGTATTTACTTGCTTTTTATCAATATTTTATCAATATTTGTGCAACTAAAAAATAGCGCGATGGATATTAAAAATCTACTCTTCGCCTCCCTAATCCTAATGGGGGGGGTATAGCTAATAGCTGTAGCCCAAAAATCACTTCAAATCTAATCAACAAACAATCCGAACTATCCTCAGAGGATAAAGTTGCATTCTTAGACACTAATCACAAGCTTCCCGATTCTACAATTTTAGTGGGAAATTTACGATTTCAAGATTCTGGTTTTACTACGAATTGTAGTTTCAATAGCCTTATGAATCAAGCCCGAAAAGAGGCAAGAAAAAACGGTGCAAACATCATAAAAATCACTCAGAAAAGATTGCCCGACATATGGAGCAGTTGTTACAGACTGAAAATAGAACTCCATCGATATGAGGGAGATCTCTCCCAGTTGAAACAATTCCAACTATCATTAGATTAAATTAAAATCCAATAAATTTTTAAGTACTATGAGAAAAGTAACCTTTACTCTTATGGTAGGGGCTTCGCTATTGCTAAGCTCTTGCGCAACTATCGTGTCTGGTTCAAGACAAACCGTGAAATTTGATTCAACGCCTTCCAACGCAATGGTTTATATCAACGAAATGGAAATAGGTAGAACACCCCTTGAACACAAACTAAGCAGAGACCAAGATTATGATGTAATGATTAAATTAGATGGGTATACACCATATAAAACGAGACTTACCAGAAAATTCAACGCTTGGTATATTGGTAATATTCTCTTCGGAGGACTGATTGGTTTAATCATTGACCCTATTACTGGCGCAATGTATAAACTCTCACCAGCAGAATTAAATGCAAGATTAGAAGGCGAAACAGCCTTTGTAAAAGGAAAGAATATTTATCTTGCGGTATCTCTTGACATTGACCCTAATTGGGAAAAAGTGGGACAACTAGAAAAAATAAAATAACCCAAAATAAACGCCCCCTCTCAAATTTGAGAGGGAGGTGCTTTTATATCTCCTGTGCTTTTTGCAAAGCTTTGTCTAATCCATCTAAGTTTTTACCTCCTGCTGTAGCGAAGCCAGGGTTTCCACCGCCGCCGCCTTGTATCTCTTTGGCAAGCTCTTTCACGATGTTTCCCGCGTGATATTTTCCTTCTAAATCTGCGGATACCCCTACGCTAATCATTGGTTTTTCGCCTGCATCTGATAAGATAACGATCACCGATTGAGGGATTTCCTTTTTCAGTTGGAAGACGATGTCCTTCACCGTACCTGCGTCTAAAGAGGTTCTTTTCGCGAGGAGTTTTTTGTCTCCTTTGTCCGCAAAATCATTTTTCCAATTGGCTGTTTCGCCCTTAGCTTTTTCCTTCTTAAATGCCTCCAACTCTGCTTTTAGTTGGGTATTTTCGTCCTGAAGTTTTTCTACGGATTTCACCAAATCTTTGGTTTTAAGAATTTGGCTGAGCTTCTCTACTTTGTCTTCTAATTCATAGAAATAAAGTTTCACTCTGTCCCTCGTAATCGCTTCTATACGGCGAATTCCTGCTGCTACGGCACCTTCGGAAACAATTTTGAAATGCCAAATATCCGAAGTGTTCTTCACATGCGTACCTCCGCAAAGCTCTTTACTCTCCCCAAACTGGATCATTCGAACTCTGTCGCCATATTTTTCTCCGAAAAGAGCCATTGCTCCTGCATCCAGAGCCTGTTGCATCGTGATGTTTCTATGCTCTTGAAGCGGGATTTTCTGATGTATGCGGTCATTTACTTTTTTCTCAATTTCGCAGAGCTCTTCATCCGTTAGCTTTTGGAAATGAGAGAAATCAAACCTGAGAGATTCCATATCTACTCGCGAACCTCTTTGCTCCACATGATTACCCAAAATCTCCCTTAGGGCTTGATGAAGCAGGTGCGTAGCAGTATGGTTTGCCTCAGCGAGGATTCTACCGTGCACTTCGGCTTTTAGAGGTTCATCGATATTCGTTGGGAGTGTCTCCACGATGTGGATGATGAGGTTGTTTTCCTTTTTGGTATCAATGATATAAGTGATGTTGCCATTCGCGGAAACCACAAAACCTTTATCGCCAACTTGCCCACCTCCCTCAGGATAAAATGGCGTAACATTAAATACCAAATGATACTGAGTGCCATCTTTTTGGCTCTCCACTTTTCTGTATTTGGTTACTCGGACTATGGCTTCTAAGGTATCGTATCCGATGAATTCCTCCTCGTCATCTTCGCGAAGCACCACCCAGTCGTCGGTCTTCATCTGTGCTGCAGCGCGTGAACGCTCTTTTTGCTGTTGGAGCTTTTCCTCAAAACCTGCTTCGTCCAGCGTAAAGCCTTTTTCGGTAAGGATAAGCGCTGTGAGGTCGATCGGAAAGCCGTAAGTATCGTACAATTCAAATGCTCTACCGCCAGAGATCACCTTATCCGTAGCGCTATTCATCATAGAATCGAGCATTAAAAGCCCTTGCTCCAATGTTCTAAGGAAAGAGATTTCCTCTTCTTTGATTACATTTTTGATAAGTTCGTACTGCTTGATAAGCTCAGGAAAGGCATCTCCCATTTGATGCGCCAGCGTGGTAACCAATTTATAAATGAAAGGCTCTTTCTGCCCAAGGAAAGTGAATGCGTAGCGAATAGCCCTTCTTAAAATTCGTCGGATAACATAGCCCGCACCGTTGTTGGAAGGTAATTGTCCGTCGGCTATTGCAAACGAAACTGCACGGATATGATCTACTATCACTCTGATAGCGATGTCTTTTTCATCGTCCAACTTCCCAGTATATTTCATTTCGGAGAGCTCCTCTACCTTTTCTATTAATGGAGTGAAGACATCCGTATCATAGTTGGAAGATTTCCCTTGAAGCGCCATACACAAGCGCTCGAAGCCCATCCCTGTATCTACATTTTGTTTTGGTAACTTTTCGAGGGAGCCATCAGCCTTTCGGTTGAACTCCATAAACACCAGGTTCCAAATTTCCACTACTTGCGGATGGTCGTTATTTACCAGTTCTTTCCCTGAAATTCTCGCTTTTTCCTCTGGGCTTCTAAGATCTACATGAATCTCAGAACACGGCCCACAAGGTCCCTGCTCGCCCATTTCCCAGAAATTGTCTTTTTTATTTCCGTTGAGGATTCTGTCCTCTGCAATATGCTCTTTCCAATAGTTGTAGGCATCCTGGTCTCTTTCCAAATTCTCAGAAGAATCACCCTCAAATATGGTTACATAAAGGTTTTCTTTTGGAATTTTATACACTTCGGTAAGTAGCTCCCACGCCCAAGCAATAGCCTCTTTCTTAAAATAATCCCCAAAAGACCAGTTGCCCAACATCTCAAACATCGTGTGGTGATAGGTGTCTCGCCCCACATCATCAAGGTCATTATGCTTTCCAGAAACCCTTAAACACTTTTGAGTATCTGCTACTCTGCGGTTTTTGGGTTCTTTATAGCCGAGGAAAAAATCCTTAAACTGCGTCATTCCCGAGTTGGAGAACATCAGTGTAGGGTCATCTTTTAAAACTATCGGTGCCGAAGGAACAACCTCGTGCCCCTTGCTTTTAAAAAAATCTAAAAATTTTTGTCTTATTTCTTGTGAAGTCATATACCTTATATTATAGCTTGCAAATTTAATGTAAATGAAATAAACCGAAAATATGGAACTTTATTTTTATAATATTTCCAGCATTTCCTTTATTATCTTTCTCCCCTAATTTTTTTCATATTCATTATCAATTATTTATATAATAGGGTTAAT